>DAOUOU010000033.1 GCA_030626465.1 Bacteroidales bacterium | reverse complement strand
TGTGTCATACTATTTTACGGTAAATCTTGATAAGTTTTACTATACGAGCCTCATCAAGTTTATCGCCTGCAAGTAAACAATAATTGTTCTTTATACAAAAAACAACAACTTCGTTTTTTTAAGCAATTCTTTTATCGGCTAAATTTAATGAACCTGTCTGTAATATTAGCAATATAAAGATCGTGTTTTTATAGGAAAACACTACCCTGACAGGGTAGGTAAATCTTCCGGCTTAACTTAAGGGGACAATACAATTGCCTGTAGAAATACACACCCTGTCAGGGTAGTTGTTACTGCTATCTCTTCTTTAACACCAGATATCCGAAGGAGTCCAGTGTTAAGGATTGTTCAGGATTGAACTTTTGCTTTGTTAAAGCATCATAATAATTTTTGCCGGTGTAATCATCAGGAAGTTGAAAATTAGCAATTGTATCAGAAAGATTTGTAATAACAAGCAATTCTTCTTTATCATTGCTTCGGGCAAATGCAAAAATATTTTCCTCTCCTTCAATATCCATTATTTGCATAGCTCCGCCGGCAGAGCCATTCCATAACACCTGATTTGATTTCTTCAGGTGAATAACGCTCTGGTAGATCTTTTCCCATTTACTTTCCTTCCATTCTACCATATCCTTCTTAAAAAATTCCAGGCGTTTCATCAATCCTGTTTCCTGGCCTGTATAGATCAGTGGCATTCCGGGAACAGTAAAGGTCAGAAGAGCCATCACTTCAACCGCATCTCCCATGCGTTCAAACTCGGTTCCGTTCCAGGAGTTCTCGTCATGATTTGTGATAAAATTCATGCGGTATATTTCGGGATCATAGGTGCTGTCCTGTTTAATAATATAGTCTTTCAAATCCCGAACTGTTTTATCTCCTTTGGCCACATCATTTAAAAGATGATGGAACTCCCAGGCATAATTCATATCGAATGCCATCTTAAGCAGGCAGGTATTTTCCTCATCTTCGGCCAGCATAAAAACAGGTTTGATACTGTCTAGTGATGCACGGATCTCGTTCCAGAAGTCGCATGGAACCAGCCCGGCAACATCGCAACGGTAACCGTCAACGCCAGTTTCAGACACCCAGTATTTAAAAATATTTTTCATCTCATCACGCAGGCCGTGGTTATCATAGTTTAAATCGGCTGTATCCCACCAATCGGTTTCATCCGGATCGACAGGATAGGTCATACCTAAATTTTTTAAACGCTCAAAAAAATCCGGATGTTGTTTCATCCATTCTGAATTCCATGGCGTGTTACCTGTATCAATTTTGGTATAGTATTCAGGATGAGTTTTAACCCATGCATGATCCCAGGCTGTATGATTAACGGCAATGTCAAGGATAACATACATGCCCAGCTCATGAATTTCATCAACCAGTGATCTGAAATCTTCCATAGTGCCAAATTCAGGATTGACTGACAAATAATCTTTAGTTGAATAATAGCTTCCCAGATATTGTTTCCTTTCATCCGGATCTTTTATCTCATCCACCAGAATAGTCTGGGTGGCTTTTCTGTTTAATTCTCCAATAGGATAAACCGGCATCAACCAGAGAATATCCACTCCCAGCTTTTGCAATCGGGGTAAATGTTCAGCGAACACTTTGAAAGTTCCTTCTTCGGAATACTGCCGGATATTCACTTCGTAAATCACAGCATTTTTCGACCAGGCAGGGTGTTCGACAGAGGTGGATACTGCATATTGTTTTTCCTGTTTGTGTTGTTTTACCCGTCCTTCCTGTCCGCATGAAATAAGGATAACTGAGAGAAATATTGTCTGAATTATAAATTTTGATCTCATACTGGTAATTCAATTAGTTAGTAATTATTTCAAAACTTATGGGTGCTAACTCCATACTTATTGTATCGCCAGCATGTTCGACGGAAGCTCCAAAATGCGCTGCTACTTTATCTTTAACCCCGAAAAGCTCATGAGTCAATATTATTGTATGCTGTGTTTGACTTTTATTAAAAACTACCAGTACAAAATCATCAAAATAATTACGGATAAAAGCGAAAGAGTTTTTGTCGCAATGGAGAATCTGAAGATCACCATAGATTAGTGGAAGCATGGAAGTTCTCAGACCAGTAAGTTTCTGTACCGTAGATTTTACATCCTGTTCCGGTTCAGACAGATCATCAAACTTCATCCATCTGCGATTATCCGGGTCATTGCCTCCGGGTATGCCAAGTTCATCTCCGTAATATATTATAGGAATTCCCGGTATCGTCATATTGAAAGCATGCAGTAATTTTAATTTATCATATCCCTGCAAATTACCAACTTCAATTCTACGGTTCCATCCTGCATATTTGCTGTCTTCTTCAAACTTCAGGCTTCCTCCGGCAAGACTAATGAACCGGGGCCGATCCTGATTGCCGGTAATATATCCCATTACACTATGATACCCGTAATATCTCAGACTTTGAGTCAGACTGTTTTTTAGTCTTTCAAACGATTCACTATCCCGAGCAAAAACAGCCACAGCATCATCGTAAACATTAAAATCAAATTGTCCGTCGAGCATTCCTGTACTGATATAACTGCTGATCAGTTCGGGACTTCCGTATGTCTCGCCAATCTGATAGATCATCGGATTACACGAAGTGACTTTTTTTAGTTTGTGTGTAAGTGTTCTCCAGTATAATTCATCGATATGTTTCGTGGCATCATGCCTGAAGCCGTCAATACCATATTCTTTTATCCAGAAAATGGCTGAGTCAGTCATAGGATCAACAACTTCGGGTCTGCGTAAGTCAAGAGTAGGCAAAAAGGTGTCGAACCAGGTAGTAAGCCTGTATTCATCCCACCTCTCTGTGTTCAGTGTGCCATCGGGCAGATAAAGTTCTGTTGCCCAATCAGGATGTTGCAGATAGACAGGATGAAGCTCATGTACATGGTTAGCAACGTAATCGAGTAAAATATTCTTATTCTGTTCATGTGTCTCATCAACAAGATCCTGAAATTCTTTTGCAGTACCAAAACGATAGTCAATACGAGTAGACGAAACAGGCCAGTACCCATGATACCCCGAAAAACGTGTATGAGGTTTCTTATACAGACCATAGGCAGTTACCGGATTTTGGGATATGGGTGACAGCCATATCGTATTTACACCAAGTGTATCGAAATAGCCATCACGAAGTGTTTCCAGTATTCCTTCCAGATCGCCTCCAAAATAATTTGCCTTGGGTAAGATCTCAGGATCATTAACCGGCTCGTCATTTTCAGGATTCCCATTCCGGAAACGATCGATCATCATAAAATACATGATCATGCTGTGCCTGTCGAACCTGCTGATAACTGATGGATCCCGGACTATCTCCCCTTTACCCATCGGAATTAAAATATCATTTGATAAACCCTTTTCATTGCAGGCAAATACCCTGATAAAAGAACGCTGACTCTGAATGATCTCACGGGGAATTTTAACAAGCACCTTCCGGTCAGAGATCCTTGCATCCAATTGCCGGTTCTGCCAGAAAGCATAAACTTCCGATAGTTCTTCAGTACTGGTCAAATGAATCTCTGTATTATTATAACTGACGGTTCGTAAAAATGGCAAATCTTCTTGTTGATATTTACCAACTTTGAGAAGAGAATTAAATCCACCCATGTTGTTATCAATAGAATCAGTATTTGAGGGATTGATCATTTCCACCCCATCAGCTACCAGGAGATATTGGTATTCACCGGGAACAAGTTCAAATTCCTCCGTCCAAATGCCATTGATCTCCGACATTTTTGATGCCTTAGCATTCCAGCGGTTCAAACTTCCCCTGACTTTTACTTCAGCATATTTTCCATTTCCGGGATTAAAATTGATAGTAACCTTTTCCTTCTTCAGGTTTTTAAGAAGAATTGAATATTTCTGACCATCCACTGTTTCAATAGCGATTACTGACAGGGGCCGAAGATTATCCTTTCTGATCATTGTGTACTGACTTCTCTCCGAAACAGGGATTGCACTAAGATTGTCTGGAAAGATTATGTTCCCGATAACAGAAGGATCAGTAAAATAATCCTGCATATACAAGGCGAGTGTGTCCCTGGTGAAAACCAGGGGAGATGCCAATCCGCAAATATATTCCTGAATACCGCCATACCTATCTTTTTTACAGGAATTTCCTGTAAAAAATATGGAAAACAATATTACCAGCGAATAGAATCGGGAAATTATGCTTTTTAACATGGTTGTTGGTTTTAGTCGTTCCCTGAGAGCTCAAGAATTAATGGTGACATTCCCTGAACAAATATTTGATCAAGATTTGTTATCTTCTCTGATGAGATTACATCAATTGCTGAAGAAAATCCATTCAATCCTTCTCTGTATCGTCTCATATCAACAAGGATGTCTTCTTCATTTTTATTCAGGATAACCATAACAGATTGCGAATTGGTAGTTCGAAAATATACATACACATCATCCTCAGGAATAAAATGTATCAGTTTACCATTATGAATTGCAGGTGTCTTTTGTCTCCAGGTAAGCAGCTTTTGAACAAATCTCTGAGCTTCTTCCTGATCTTCATTCAACCCTGTACCATTGAATGCATCAATTGTATCTCCTTCCCATCCTCCCGGAAAATCCTGCCGGATATAACCGTGCCCTTTGTGTTCCTCCCCAGTCATTAAAATTTCTGTTCCGTAATAGATCTGTGGTATACCGCGTGTGGTTAGAAGAAAGGCCAATCCTAATTTATACTTGTCAAAATCCTCGTTAAGAGACGTATAGTATCTGTTCAGGTCATGGTTGTCAGGAAACACCAGAAGGTTTTCAGGATTGTTATACAAAAAGTCTTGTGAAAGAACATAGTACAAACGCCTTAATCCCTGGGTCCAACCTTCCTTTTCACTCAGTGCCTCTATAACAGCATAGTGTGTCCGAAAATCAGTTACTGCAGGGATGTTAGAGCGATAGTCATCCATGTTCCTTTCATTATCCTGCCAGTATGCCGTATGCGAAGATTTTTGAAGCCAGATTTCGCCAAGTATTGTAAAAGAAGGATAAAGCTTTCTTATAGTCATAGCCCATTCAGACATAGCCTCTCTATCGGTATACGGATAGGCATCCATTCTTATGCCATCAATACCAGCAAATTCAATCCACCAGATAGAATTTTGAACGAGGTACTTCCAAACATAAGGATTTTTTTGATTCAGGTCGGCCATCGTAACATCGAACCAGCCTTTCCCCATCAATTTCAAATCATAATCGGATGCATAAGGATCTGTCTTCACTTCAATACGATAATTGGACCGGGTAAATGTATCCCATTGATTGACCCAGTCATCCATTGGCAGGTCTCTTACAAGCCAGTGATTGGTGCCGCAATGGTTGAATACCATGTCCATAATCACCTTCAATCCTTTTTCATGCGCTAAGCCAACTAAATTACGGTAATCGGAATTTGTTCCAAACCTGGGATCGATAGTATAATAATCGGTTATGGCATATCCGTGATAAGATTTCTCCGGCATATTATTCTCGAGTAAGGGATTTGCCCACAAAGCAGTGAAACCCATATCGGCAATGTAGTCGATATGCTTTGCTATGCCAGCAATATCTCCGCCATGTCTGCCATCCGGATTCTGCCGGTTGGTCTGTTCAAGCATTCCTTCTACAGTGTCATTCGAACGATCTCCGTTTGAGAAACGATCGGGCATTAGAAGATAGACAACATCACTGCTGTTCAATCCCTGATGTTTCCCTTCACCGAAATCTCTTTCTTTCAGTTCATAAGTATAGTGGATGATCTGGTTATTACTTTGTGAAAAACTAATAGTGTATTCGCCTGCTTTTGTATCCGGTTGAATCGTGAGATCAATAAAGAGATATTTTTGGTTTTCGGGTCAATGAATATTCCTGATAATGATTGCCTCTGAATCAATGCTTACCTCTGCATCTGAAAGATTTTTTCCATACACAACAAGCTGGATTTCATTATACTCCATTCCTGCCCACCAGAAAGGGGGTTCCACACGCTCAATTCTGAATTCATTCTGTGCATATACAAAAAGTGAAACAAGCAATAATGATATACTTACTATAAGGAAGAAAAAGATTTTATTCATTTGTTATTGTATTAAAAAACTGTCTCATCAGGAAAATGTCGAATGTAAGATCCTGTTGAGACAGTTTATTTTTTAGAACCAATTAGTAGCCGGGGTTTTGAGAAATTAGCTCTTCATCATTGTAGGCATCCAAAGCCCTCTGAGGTATAGGAAATATCTCTTTCGAGGCATCGGTCACAGGTTTTTCGGTCCATGCATCGGTAAACATTCCAAATCGTATCAGGTCTTGTCTCCTGTGGCCTTCCCAGTATAATTCAAAACCTCTTTCATCGATAATGGTCTGTTCGGTTAATGCTCCCAGAGGATCAAGCCCGCGTATGATACGTACTGCATTCAAATCTTCCAGGCCTCCACCATTTATTCTGAATTGTGCTTCTGCTCTCATCAAGTATACATCAGCAATTCGCCATATAATAAAATCATTGTCGATTCTGGCCGAATTAATCGGTGGTACTTTAGGTTCATACTTAATTACCCTTACCCCCTGAGCTTCATTAGCAGTTGGAAGCGGACACTCGGGTGTATAAATCAGCGGCTCACTCTGGCGGGTTTCAAGAGCTACGCCATTCTCATCATATTGCTGACCAACAAGGAATCCCAGGTTGGCACCCGTTGTTTCTTTAATCCTGTCGTCCTGGTATCTTATATCATTTGCAGTATCTATTTTATTAAAGAAACTTTCCGGTACAACACATCCATTCCATGGAGAATATCCTCTTGCAAGGGTTTGATTGTAATGCAAGGTAGGATGGAACCACTGTACATTGTTATCAACTCCCATATCTTCACTATCGTCCATAATGCTTACAAAAATTGCTTCGTCGCTACTAGTGAAGAACTGGTCGTTATTCACTGAAAAAATGTTAAAGTAATCATCGGTAAGAGCATATCTTCCCGAGTTAATCAGTTCATCGCAATATTGAATGCAATTCGGCCAGGCAGGTGTTCCGGTATAGACTTCCTGATTCAGATATAACTTAGCAAGAAGCATTCGGGCAATATCTTTATTAATTCTGCCATAAGGAACAGTTGTTTTATCTCCCAATGCAGGAATGATTTGTTGGACTTCTTCAACGATATATTCATAGGTAGTTTGTCTGTCCCATACCTGCGGATTTTTTGTGAAATCTGTTTCTGTGTATTCCCTGTAAGGACACTGTCCGTATAAATCCATGTAGTAATACATATAGAAAACACGAAGAAAACTTAGTTCGGCTTTAAAAAGCGATATTTCTGCTGTTTCTTCAAAATCATCAAGAAGCAACAATACATAGTTTGCTCTTGCCAATCCGGTGGAAAGCCTGTCCCAGGTGTCGCTAATATCGCGATGGGTGGAAGACCAGGTATGCAGATGAGCTTCCTGCCAAACACCACCATCGTACCAGTCATTTCCTCTGGTTGGAAACATGCATGCATCAGTTGTAGATTCCTGCAAACCCCATACGCTTTGACGCCACCATAAGTCGCGTAAAGCTGCATATACCGGACCAACAAGGCTTGGAATGTTCTCAGGTTTGCTTATTAGATCCTCACCACTTGTTTCATCCAGGATTTCTTCCTGCAAATCGGTGCAGGCCGGAAATGAAAATCCCAGAAAAATTATGAGTATTATCTGAAGAATATATTTTACCAGTTTCATAATCTTAATTTTTTAGAATGTTACATTAAGTCCAAAAGTAAAACTCCTGGCTTTGGGATAATTTGTATTATCGATACCCATAGATGCAATTCCATCTTTGTTTGCATCTGTATTTACGTCGGGATCGTAGCCAGAATAATTAGTAATTAAGAATAAATTGTTACCCGCTATATATATCCTCAAGTTACTTAACCAGGAAATGTTATCAGCTTTGAAGTTATATCCAAGCGTTGCGTTGCTCAGGCGAATATAAGAGCCATCCTCCAGGAACCTGTTAGAAAACCGGTTTGCATTTAATATGCTCTCCCCGCTGGTAATAACATCGGGAAAGGTGTTATTGCCTGAGTTGATATTTGGAACAGTACCAATGGATTGGGCGGTATTGTTGTATATCAGATTTCCCTGCACTCCCTGAATGAAAATGCTTAAATCAAATTGTTTGTATACAAATGTGTTATTGATACTGAAAGTATAATCTGGTAATGGAGAGCCCAGAATAATCATGTCGTCTCCTACTTCATCATCGGTATCCTGGTAAATGCTTATACCATTTTCATCCAATCCTAAGAACTTCCTTCCATAAAAAGAATTTATGGGTTCGTCGTTGGTAATTACCTGTGTTGTTACGCCAGTCATCCCTTGTCCGCTTGCTTCTCCCGTAGCAATTTGGGTAACCTCAAGATCCTTTACGGTATTATTTATTTTCGAGAAATTGACATTGATTTTCCAGTCAAAATCAGATTTATCGAAAATATAGCCCGTTAAGCCAACCTCAATACCTTTGTTAATAATGGATGCATCAATATTACCAACCTGTCGTGCTGTAGGAGCAGGCAATTTTGCTGCTGTTTCAAGAAGCATATTGGTAGTACTTTTCGAAAATAAATCAATCGTTCCGGATAGTCTCCCCCTGAAAAAGCCAAAATCAACACCAATATTCGTTTGCGTGGTGCTTTCCCATTGAATAAATTCATTGGGTGTTTTTAACAGAACATATCCGGGAACTATTGTTGATCCATCCATTACAGCTTTGGCAGCATTACTGGTACCAATAGAAAAAAGCGAATGTTTGGATCCAATTTCCTGATTTCCGGTTATTCCCCATCCGAATCTTAATTTTAAATTACTGAAAGCATTCAAATTTTGAACAAATTCTTCCTGAGAGACTCTCCATGCAAGTGCCACGGAAGGAAAATTTCCATATTTGTTTTCCGCTCCGAATTTTGTCGATCCGTCTCTTCGTAGCGTGGCAGTTAAAAGATATTTTTCCATCAGATTATAGTTCAACCTCCCGAAAAAGGATTGAAGCTCATTCCTTTCGGCATACGAAGAAGGAGAGGAAAGTGTTGGATCAGAACCGTCCAGGTTGTTTGTGTACTGAATTTCATCGGTTATATATCCTTCGGTATATATGTTATAACCCTGAATCAGAAAATTTTGGTACGAAAAACCAGCAAGCAGTGATATTTTGTGATGTTCAGCAAATGTGCGGGAATATTGTAAGGTATTCTCAATCAACCAGCTGGCAAGTTCTCTATTATTGATATCTCCGGCACCGCCCTGAGAGGTCATATAGTTTAGTTGCTGGCTACGGTTCACACGTCTAACTGAAACAGTATTATCCATCCCAATATTGGTCTTGAAGACAAGACCATCAATGATTTCAAATGATCCTGTTAAACTCGCCAATATCCTGTTTTCTTTCGTAACATCATCAATCAGATCGATCATCGCCCTGGGATTTCTTTTTGTTACTGAAGGTTGAAAATATGATCCGGTATCTGTATAGACAGGCATCGTAGGATTCGTCATGATAGCGTTTAATAATAAGTCTCCTTCAAATCCGCTACGTCCTCCTATAGGGGGCCTGCTAAAGTTCTGTTGGCTGGCTGTAAGGTTTGCTTCAATAGTAAGTTTATCATTAATCGCTTTCTGCGAAATATTTAGCCTCCCTGTATACTTCTTCATATCTGATTTATCGATAATGCCCTGCTGATCAAGATATCCAAATGAAGCACGGTATTGAGTCTGAGATGTTCCTCCACTTAAAGCAAGATTATGACTATGAGTGTAAGCTGCTCTGAATATCTCATCCTGCCAGTTGGTATTAGCTCCAAAATGGTCCTCTGTCCTTCCAAGTGAGTCCTCGCGGAACCTCACATATTCCTCGGCCGATAAAACATCGATCTTTTTTGGCAGGTAAGAGATACTGCCATAGCCTGAGTAACTGACGTTTGTCTGACCTTCTTTCCCTTTTTTAGTTGTTATAATAACAACTCCATTTGCCGCCCTGGCTCCGTAAATGGCTGAAGCTGATGCATCTTTCAAAACATCGATGGATTGGATATCATCCGTATTAAGAAAACTTAGAGGATTAGTAGGGCTTGCTGCAGTATTAATACCAGAGCCTGTAACGCCATCCGGTGAACTGTTCTGCATATCGAGTGGTACTCCATCCACGACGTAGAGGGGCATGGTATTCGATCGTATCGAATTTGCTCCCCTGATTTGTACCATTACTCCGGCACCTGGTTCACCACTATTTGAAGTAATCTGAACTCCAGCTATCCTGCCCTGCATTAATTCTTCGGGCGAAGTGACCATTCCCTGATTAAAGTCTTCTTCCTTCAAGGAAGACATAGCTCCGGTTAAGTCGCTTTTCTTGGTAACTCCGTAACCTGTAACAACAATCTCATCCAGTTCCATTAAATCGGTAGCCAGAATTACATTAATTTCTGACTGGTTCCCGACAGCAATTTCCTGTGATGCATATCCAATGAAGGAATATACAAGCACTGCATCGTCTGAAGCAGTTAAAGAATATTCCCCGTCGAGATTTGTGGTGGTTCCCCGGGTCGTACCCTTTATCACAATATTTACACCGGGAAGAAGAGCTCCGTCGGGATCGGTGACCGTCCCGGAAATCCCTCTTTCCTGCCCAAATACGGTAAGTTGAATACAGCAAAACAGCAACAAGGTCACCATTTTACTTCCTACGTTTTTTTTCATATTTGATAGATTTAAGTGATTAGTAACTGATTGTGTAGCATGTATTATTGAATTAAGAATGGTAATTCATTTGAGGTAATGTGATTTCCGCATTACCGGCAAGATCATATTCCCTGCCGTAAATAAGAAGAGAAGTTGCGATTTCATTTTCATTTGAAATCTGTACTTTTTCATTGCTTACATATATTCCTATAAGGCTATTCCTGAAATTGATTTTAAAGGAATAGGATTTCCATTTCTCAGGAATCATCGGATTCAAAACCAATCTGTTGTTTTTGATCCGTTTCCCTCCAAATCCTTCCACAACAGACATCCACGTACCTGCCATACTGGTTATATGCAATCCCTCATGAACTTCATTGTTGTAATCATCTAAATCAAGGCGGGAAGTATGCAGGTATAGTTCATATGCTCTCTGGTTGTTTCCAATACGAGATGCAAGGATTGAATGTACACAGGATGAAAGAGACGACTCGTGTACAGTCCGGGGTTCATAAAAATTAAAATTCTTCTTTATCACCTCCGTATCATAGTTGTCTTCAAACAAATACACACCCTGGAGAACATCTGCCTGTTTGATGAAGCAGGAACGCAGAATTCTGTCCCACGACCAGTATTGATTGATCGGACGTTGTTCGGGATCCAGCTGATCGGCAGTCATCTGTTCTTTATCAAGATATCCGTCCTGTTGAAGAAAAATACCTGAATTCTTATCTACCGGAAAATATAAGTTGTCAATTATTTCCTGCCAGTTTTTTATTTCATTCGCTTCATTGAATTTTGTCTTTTTAAGAACTGATTTATATTTTGATTTGTATGAATCTTTCACAATCTGTATTGCTTCAAGGGTATAATGTAATGTCCATGAAGCAATGGTATTTGTATACCAGTTATTGTTTACATTGTTTTCGTATTCATTCGGACCGGTAACTCCCAGCATTACGTATTTGTTTTTCTCCTTTGAAAAGTTCACTCTCTGTTTCCAGAACCGGGAAATAGCAATGAGTACCTCAAGCCCGTAATCAGACAGATATTCCTGATCGCCGGTATGTTTGATATAGTTAAAGATTGCATAAGCAATGGCCCCGTTGCGATGAATCTCCTCAAAGGTAATTTCCCATTCGTTGTGGCATTCTTCTCCGTTCATGGTTACCATGGGAAACAAGGCTGCACCATGTGAAAAACCAAGTTTTTCTCCATTTTCGATCGCCTTCTGCAGCTGTTTATAACGGTATATCAATAAATTTCTAGACACATGCTGAGGTGCCGTACTTAAAAAAAAGGGGATGCAATAGGCTTCTGTGTCCCAGTAAGTGCTGCCTCCGTATTTCTCGCCTGTAAATCCTTTCGGGCCGATATTAAGTCGCTCATCTTCTCCGGTATAGGTCTGATTCAACTGAAAAATATTGAACCTGATGCCCTGCTGTGCTTCATCATCTCCTTCTATCACAATGTCACTATGCTCCCATTTTTTCTTCCATTCATTCTGATGATCAGCAAAAAGTTGATTGAACCCTTTTTCTACAGCACTATCCAATACACGTTCAGCATCTTTTCTGATCTCTGGTTTACGATGATACAATGAAGAAAGTACTGCTGCATATTTGCATATTACTACTTCGTCATTCTTTTTCACTGCAATAGTATAAACAGAACCAACATATTTATCTCTCTCGAGCGATTTTGGAGATTGAAGATATTTAACACCATTCATCTCAAGGGAAGTTGCAATACCCACACAACAGTCAAATTCCGTTTTACGTGTTCTGGATGTAATAAAACCGCGTTCACCT
This sequence comes from Bacteroidales bacterium, assembly GCA_030626465.1. GTDB lineage: Bacteria > Bacteroidota > Bacteroidia > Bacteroidales > UBA10428 > UBA10428. The sequence continues at coordinate 5,948 of DAOUOU010000033.1, read as the reverse complement.
GAAGCATCTCTGGATACTTCGTCCCAAAAATATTCATCATAATTTGCATCTGCATTTTTTATGCCTGCATCAATATAGGAAGTTACCTCAAGACGGCTATCAAAATTGACCGGTGATAAGGTATACCTTATGGCGCCAACTTCAGGATCGCTCATGCTGATGAATCTAAGAACAATTGCCTTGATTTGCTTACCTGAGGGCAATTCTGCCAGGTATTCACGCTGAAGATAACCTTCCTTCATGTTTAAGGTTCTTTTGAACTCCAAAACTTTGCATTTTGCCAGGTCTACTGCTTCATCATCCACCCTGATATCAATTCCAATCCAGTTGGGAGCATTCAAAACTTTGGCAAAATATTCAGGATAACCGTTTTTCCACCAGCCTACCTTTGTTTTATCGGGATAATAAACACCTGCAATATATGTCCCCTGTAAAGTTACCCCCGAGTATTGTTCTTCAAAATTAGCTCTTTGTCCAAACTGACCATTGCCAATGCTAAAAATACTTTCTGATGCGCTATGGTTTTCAGGATTGAATTCTTCTTCAATTATGCACCAGGGATCTATTTTCAGGTATTTATGCATAAGTTACTAAATTATTATCTAATTGTCAATGACTTAGCCACTCCTTCAACAACTTCCAACTCATGTTACTAAATCCTGAGATAACAAGATCAGCCTGTTCAAGTGTCTCCGGATCACCAACACCAATCGATACCATTCCTGCATTATTTGCTGCTTCAATACCGGCTTGTGCATCTTCAAAAACAACACATTCCGAGGATTTTGCAGCTGTCTCCTGAGCTGCCATTAGAAATATTTCAGGATCTGGCTTGGCTTTTGTTATTTTATTCCCGTCGATGACAGCATCAAAAATGTCCTTAAGCTCAATACGTTGAAGTATCAATCCTGCATTTTTGCTGGCTGAGCCAAGAGCAATTTTTATATGATTCTTCTTTAAGTCATTCAGAAAATTTACAACACCCGGCAGTATTTCATCAGGTGTAATCGTCGTAATATAATCTACATACCAGGCATTTTTTCGTTGCGCCGTATCAATCATTTCCGCATCAGTTAAACTAATCCCGCCTATTTGGAGCAAAATCTCCAGGGATTGCATTCTGCTAATTCCTTTCAGCTGTTCGTTATGTTCCGGAGAAAAATCAAATCCCATTTCCCTGGCCAGCCTTCGCCACGCAAGATAATGGTACTTGGCTGTATCGACAATGACTCCATCGAGATCAAATATGCAGGCAGAAATTTTCATTCCTTTACTTCATCTTTGTCGTTAACAAAATGTATTGCAATAGCTGCGATAAACAAGCTTATGCCTGCTAAAACAAGAGCATAAATGGCCTGCGAATCATAAAAACGTTTTACCATAGGGCCTCCAAAAATTCCGTTAACAATTTGAGGAAAAACAATAAAGAAGTTAAATATCCCCATATAAATTCCCATTTTAGCCGAAGGTATAGATCCGGCCAGTATAGCATATGGCATTGCCAGAATACTTGCCCAGGCAATACCCACTCCAATCATAGATAAAATAAGCATACTCGGATCTTTAAAAAAGTACATGGAAATCATTCCTAATCCCCCAAACACAAGAGAAATAGAATGGACTATTTTTCTGGAAGTCAGTTTGGCTAATTTTGGTAAAGCCATGGCATATAATGCTGCCACACCATTGTAAACCATAAAAATTACTCCAACCCAGTTGCCAGCTTTATTATAAGTATCTGATGAAGTATCTGTAACGGGTAGATTGTAAATATGATGAGCAATTGCCGGAGTAGTAAATACCCACATTGAAAACAATGCAAACCAGGAGAAAAACTGAACTACTCCGAGCTGTTTCATTGTTTTGGGCATTTTTCCAAAGTCCTTAAATATCTGCAGTAAGCCGATATGCGATTCTTGCTGGGGTATCTTATTGGATGAGAACGATTGCAGTTGTTCCGGAGAATATTCTTTGGTTCGTAAAACTGTCCAAAGAATAGTACCTATAAGGATAATAGCTCCAACGTAGAAAGAATAGATCACATTATTTGCCACAGGAGTGTCGGGTGAGGATGAAGCATTTACTCCAAAAATATTGGCCAATATCCACGGTAAACCTGACCCAACCACAGCTCCAACACCTATTAACACCGATTGCACTGAATAGCCATAAGTACGCTGTTCCGAAGGAAGCATATCGGCTACCAGGGCCCTGAAAGGTTCCATGGATACATTAATTGAAGCGTCCATAATCATAAGAAATCCTGCCCCGATAAACATAGGAGGTATAGCGATTGCGAATACTCCTGCATTTGGCATGAGTACTAGTGCAATAGATGCGAATATAGCTCCAAAAAGAAAAAAGGGTCTTCTTCGACCCAGGCGGCCCCATGTTTTATCGCTATAGTGCCCTACTATAGGTTGTACTATAAAACCAGTTAAAGGAGCTGCAAGCCAGAACCATGAAAGATGCTCTACATCCGCACCAAAATTTTGCAGTATTCTGCTGACATTTGCATTTTGTAAAGCAAATCCGAATTGAATACCCAGAAAACCGAGGCTCATGCTCCAGATTTGACCTATTAAGAGTAAAGGTTTTTTCTTCATAATCTATAATTCGAACTGATTGGTATAAGATGTATATCAAATTTAATAACTCATGATTGATATTCTGCAAACCGAAATCTTGTTAAACTGTGTAAAATAGAGGCATTTAATCCTGTGAATACTGTCTCAAACGTTTGCGGAAAAATGCATTTTTCATAACATTTATTTAATCTCCTTTTCATAACAGATTTATTTCACATGGATTTTGAGATAAGAATGATCATAAACAGGTTAATATCAGGCAAAAAACTATTCTTAGACTTATTTATACTTAAACTCAAAAGAAAATCAATAAAAAAATATAGGCGGACTACCTCGAAATACTTGTTTGCAAACGATTTCGGTAGATAAAAGGAAAGAAAGAGCATTCTTTAAAATATTGATTTTTCAAGCTTTTAGAATAATGATGTTAATAAATTGTCAGCTAAGAAAACACATCTATTAAACATCGATACATAACTTTAACGAGAGTATTTTATTTATAATAACAATCTTTATATAAATTAAAAACTGAACTATCACTATTGTAATATAAATCGCTTATACCGTGGAAGCAGTTCTTTGTCCTAAAACTCCAAAATGCCCGATTTTTCACGGTATTTTAAAAGGAACCGAATATACTGATACTTATAAAAAACTCTATTGTGAAGCTGGTGAAGATGGCAGACTCAAATGCCGGCGTTTCCAGGTAGCAGAAAAAGTAGGGATATGCCCTCCGGATATTTTGCCAAATTCAGTTAAAACAGTTGATGAAATCATTGAGAAAATGAAAAAAGAGGGGATTATTTAATCTCTCAAAATCAAGAATTCACCTCCCGGACCCAGTTTAATAATTGATGATACTGTACCCTGTTGATCATCGTTTTGTCGCCAATTAACAATATAATCAACGCCTTCTTTGATTTCGTCGGATATTGCCTGAAAAATCGCTGGTGGTTTTTTCTCTGTAACATTGGCTGATGTGGAAACAACTGGTTTCATAAACCTGGAAACCAGCCTCTGACAGAATTTATCCTCTGGAATACGGATACCGATACTTCCATCTTCAGCAACCAGATTCAATGCAAGATTTCTTGCGCCCGGATAAATAATGGTAAGTGGTTTATCAGAAACATCCAAAAGCTGCCATGCTATTTCAGGTATTTCTTTGATATATTGTTGCAGCCGTATCTCATTATCGATCAATACCAGCATTGTTTTTGAATCCTGCCTTTTCTTAAGTCTGTAGATACGATCGACAGCCTCTGTGTTAGTCGCATCACACCCAATACCCCAGATAGTATCAGTAGGAAATAAAATAAGGCCTCCCTTCTCTAAAACCTTCACTGCATGATCGATATCCTCATTCATTTAGTAGTCTTTTGTATAATGCCATAATTTGTCCTGCAATACGTTCATTTGAAAATTGCTGCGCATGCGTATACCCTGTATCTTTCATTTCATCCCGCAATTGTTTATTTGTAAGTATCCTTACTATCGCATCAATTATCTCATCAATATCCCCAGGATCAACATAAACTGATAACTCTCCTCCTACCTCACAAAAACATCCTCCTTTCGAAGTAATAACCGGTATTCGAGAATAAAGTGCCTCTAAAACAGGTATCCCAAAACCCTCAAAAACCGAAGGATATATAAATAAACTGGCCATTTGATAGATGCCGGGCAGATCAGTAACGGGTACTTCTTTCAGAAAATGAATCTGCTTAAGTGAATGTTGATCAATATACTTCCTGATTTTTCCATAGTAACCGGTTTGTCGACCTACCACGATCAGTGGAACGGAGATCTTGCCCAGATGCAGTGATTTAATAACCGAGAGCAGATTTTTTCTTTCTTCGATCGTGCCAACATACAATATATATTCCTCTGGTAATTGCCATTTCTCCTTTACTTTTAATTTATCATTTTCGCTTAAGACTTGTCTGAAAGACTCATTACATCCCTGGTATATAACTTCTATCTTCTTTTCATCAATATTTAAATAATTAACCAGGTCACTCTTTGTTTGTTTACTTATAGCTATTATACGATCAGCAATCCTGCTGCTGTATCCGAACTTATTCTTGTATATCACTCTGTCAATTGGCTTATACCATCTCGGATAACGCATAAAGATCAGATCATGAATTGTAACTACTGATTTGATGGCACTTTGATGAAGGGCAAGAGGTAATTCATTGCTTAATCCGTGGTAAATATCCACACGGTCTTGAATAAGTCTTTTGGTTAAAAGAAAAGAGCGCCAGTAACTTTGCGCAAGTTTACTATTCTCTCTATCTGAAGAAATTACCTGTATTTTTGTATCATTGATGAATTCGATAGCGTTTTGAATCCTTGGAGTGTAGAGCAAGTATTCATGATCAGGGAAGTATTGTTGCATTGAGCGAATAATATCGCGACTATAATTTCCCAAACCACTGCGATTGAAGAAAGCTCTTTTAGCATCAAATCCTATTCGCATCTCTTAATAATAATCTTAAAAAGTGTTTTGTAAATCTTCCAATAATTCCGTACTTAATTTTCCATTGGCGATTTCCTTTACCTCTCCTGTCATTCGAATATTCCAGTTTTCATCAATTTGAATTTCCAATGTCCCGCCCTGCATATGCATGGTGATGTTTCCATCAACCAATCCTCTTTTAACAAGGATCGACCCGGCAGCACACGAAGAGCTGCCTGATGCAAGGGTATAACCCGCTCCTCTTTCCCAGATAAGAATTTGAGCCTGAGTTCTTGATAATACCTTTGCAAACTGAATATTTATTCTATTAGGAAATAAGCTGTGTTTCTCAAGAATTGGACCATATTTTCGGATTTCTTCTTCATCAAGCTCATCTTTGATCACAACACAATGCGGATTTCCAACCGAAACACAATTTACTTCAAACTCTTTGTCTCCAGCTTTAATACTCTCTGCAATAAATTCTGATTTATCAGAATCGACAGGTATTTCCCTGCTCGAAAAAATGGCTCTTCCCATATCCACAGTTATCATTTTTGCTTTGTTATTTTTTTCTTCATCAATAGTTGCATACACAATATCTGTTAAAGTTTCAATGGAAAATTGTTTGTTTTGAGCATAACCATAATCATACAGGAATTTACACAGAATCCTTAATCCATTCCCGCTTTTCTCCGCTTCTGATCCGTCAGGATTATATACTCTAAATCCAAAATCAGCTTTTTCTGAAGGCACCTTCAGCACTATTCCATCCGAACCTATACCAAAATGAATATTGCATAGTCTCTGAATTGCCCTTTTAGTCAATTCAAAGTTTATATTCTCGCTATCGAGGACAATGTATTCATTCCCCAATCCGTGTAATTTAACAAATGAGT
>DAOUOU010000153.1 GCA_030626465.1 Bacteroidales bacterium | reverse complement strand
AGTGGTTTAGTGGTTTAGTAGTTTAGTAGTTGAGGAGAGTTGATGAACCGGTGAACTGGTGAACTGATGAAATGAAGTTACTGATGAGATGTTGAGTAGTTTAGTAGTTAGAAACTTTGAACTTGTTTCTATGTACAAATATATTACAGAGTATGAAGAACCAATATGTCCATGGATACAATGAATTTGAAACAACCAGATTAAATGATCAGGCCAGCACACTAAATTCTATACTTCATCACGATTCTATTTATCGCAGATACTCAAAAGTTCTGGAAATAGGCTGTGGAGTTGGTGCCCAGACTGAAATACTGTGCAGGAATAATCCTGATATCCGTTTGACCTCCATTGATATTTCAGCAGAATCTATCAAAATAGCGGAGAAACGCTGTCATAATCTGGGAATTGGCAATGTTGAATTTATACAGGCAGATATATTTAATTTGCCCTTTGATAAGAATAGTTTCGATCATGTTTTTATCTGCTTTGTTCTGGAGCATCTAACGGATCCTGTAAAAGCTCTTCTGAATATAAAACCAATACTTAAATCAAGTGGATCGCTGACAGTGATTGAGGGTGATCATGGTTCTGCTTATTTTCATCCCGATAGCAAGTATGCTCAGGCAACAATCGACTGTCTGGTAAAATTACAGGCTATGAAGGGAGGGAATTCTCTTATCGGGAGGACACTGTATCCTTTGCTAAGAAAAACCGGATTTTCAAATATTTCGGTCTCACCCCGTATGATCTATGCTGATGCTGGTCGCCCCGAAATGGTCGACGGATTCACGAAAAAAACTTTTATTGCAATGGTCGAAGGGATCAAAAATGATGCAATTAAGGAAAAATTTATTGACGAAAAGACCTGGAAAAGGGGCATTTCAGAATTAAAAGAATCATCGAAAGATACCGGAACCTTCTGCTATACATTCTTCAAGGCTGTTGCATATAAATAATCAACTTACATTAGTATTCATAATGGATCAGGGGATTTTATTGCTCACTATTTATCATGTGCTTTAAGGAAATAATTGATATTTTAACAGAAAAATAAAATAGCATGAGAAAAATAAAGAAATTAGTGCTCCCGGCAATCTTTGTGTTTACGGTAATATCAACACAAGCTGCACCCGATAGTGTTAGCGTCGATACAATCATTGATTACCAGGACTGGGGCTGGGAAGTTCTGGTAGTAAAGAATAACTTTATTACTCTTGGTATTATACCCTCCATTGGAGGAAGAGTATTACAGTACGATCTGGGAGTTGACACTTTTATGATCATTAATGATGATTTATTGGGGCAGCTATTTGATCCGGAAGATAACATATATGGTCCCTGGGCAGGTAGTTGGGGTTATGGAGGATATAAAACCTGGCCTGCACCTCAGAATGATTGGCCCGGTACTTGGCCACCGCCACCCTATATGGCGTGGGGAAATTATGAATACGAAGTATTTCAGACATCAAAAGATTCTATAGTTATTTGGATGAAAGGAGAAACTGAAGGTTATCAGGCCCCCGATCTTCGCTTTGACAGGTACATAACCGTATATGCAAATTCAACCAGGGTCAAGGTTACTACCGTTCTTTTTAATGATGCTACAAGTGCGCAGGAATGGGCAGTCTGGGATGTTACACAAACAATTGTGCAACACGAAAATCTGGAAGATTATTCTAATTTCAGCAGTTATTTTCCTGCAGAAAGCTCTAACGATTATTGGGGTAGTGGATTTTCTATCAGCGAAGTTTTACCAGGTGTATATCAGGCAAAATTTGTTGGTTCCACCGGAAAGACATTTGCTGTTGCATCAGACGGATGGGCTTGCTATACCGACGAAAGGGACAGACAGACATATGCAAAAGTATTTGATATTGTCGAAGGTGCGGATTACTCGGATGGAGGTGCAATGGTGCATTTGTATTCGGCTGGAGGAAGTGAATATGTTGAAGTTGAAGTGCTTGGGCCTTTGGGAGCTATTTCACCCGGGGATAGTATTGTATTTATTGAAGACTGGTATGCAACCCGAACAGGTGGACCGTTTTACCATGTCGGACACGAAGGTATTGTTATTGAACACCTTGATTACATCGAAGCTACTCAGCATTTAACAGGCGAATTTGCCGCCTTCTCGGAAGGTGAGTTTCATATTATTTATCTGGATGAAAGTGATTTACAAATTGGTTCAGGTCCGGTCTTTCAAACGATACCCACGGATAAGCTTGTCGTTGATCAGACTGAAACACTTCCCGGGAATACCAGATATATTGAGATTCAGGCCTTTAATTACTCCGACAATAGGATTGGAGTTTTAGACAGACTTGATCTTGAAAATCCTCCGGATGCGATTGAGGAAGTAATAAATGGTATTACTGCCAAGATATATCCAAATCCTGCTGATGATCTCCTTACTATACAATTAAGTGAAAAAATAAATAACAATTGTACTGTTGTGGTACGAAGTGTTACAGGTCAGGTTCTCATATCGGGAGTTTCAAACATGCATCAGTCGAGTACTACATTATCCGTTGAAAACCTTCAAAGCGGACTTTACATTGTTGAAATAACAGGCGTCGACTTTATCATTACAAAACAAGTGATGATACAATAATCCATACCTTGGCAGAAGGCTGAATAAATTGGCTTCGCCGAACTCGCAAGCTCGGTTGATGAATCGATGAACTGATGAATCGATGAACTGGTGAATCGATTAAATGAAGTTTCTGATGAAATGTTTAGGAGTTGAGGAGTTGAGAAGTTGAGAAGTTGAGGGGGTTGTTTGTTTAACTGTTGAACTGTGTAACTGTGTAATTGTTGAGGAATTGATTAACTGGTGAACTGATTAAATGAAGTTACTAAATCGAAATTCGTCAGTTCCCCGGTTTACCAGTTCCCCAGTTCATCAATCTTCTGTCTTCCGACTTCGGACTTCGAACTTTATTTACTTTTCCCCAACAGGCTAGTTACCCTTTAAGGTTATTCCGTTTTAGTGATAAAACCTAATCTACTCAAGAGACTGGTTACCAGCACTACATATAGCATAAGATTGATCAGCCAGATAATGGAAATGTTGAATTCAACAGTATCAATTCGCTGACCACTAAATTGTTTTTCAGGTATGAACATTTGCCCACGTCCAAGATCTGATTCCGGAAATTGAAAAACAGGATTTGAGACCTGAAAAGGAATACCATCATAGAAATGAAATGGGTCAATTACTTCATCATTAGTTGCTTTTTTAGCAATTGCATAGTTGTAATATCTTGATTTTAAATTTTCAAGATATCCAATCCCAAGAGAATCAGTAAGCAGATTTTGATAATGTTCTTTTGTATCAATTGCATTCATATGTAACGAATAGAAGTGGAGTTTAACATACTCATGATAGTCCATAAGGTCCCTGGCCAGCAAAGCATTAAAATCTGCAATTGACAGTTTGTTAATATTCTCATAAGGGAATATATCATGATTATTTGAAAGGTCTGTTATTGTCTTTTTAATGGAACGAAGCATATTCTCAGTACTGTCTGGCGAAATATGAAAATTCTCAGCACAGAATTCAATTTGAGATTTGATAATTGGTAGCAGATAGAGCGAGTTAATTTTACCCGAAGAAATATCACGATCTATTTGATAAAACTCGCGCTCATATCTATTCTCTTTGAAATGATAAACCATTGAGGCTTCATATGCCCAGCGAGATACTACAAAATCAGCAACAATGGGAGTATAATTTTTATTCTTAAAATTAAATGTATCAAGATTTAAAAAACCTCCTCCTAACAAAAGCTGTAATAGCAAAGCTATAGGTATCGATTTGGTATAGATACCTTCAATTGTCCTTTGAGTATTTGAGAAGATAAGTCCCAATAAAATACCAAATGACTGGCAACTAAAGAATATCAGCCAGTCAACCCACAATGAACCTCTGATCTCCAGAATGACATTCCCAATACTGATAAAAAGAAATGATTGAATAAGAGATATAACAAACAGGTAAGTTATTTTGGAATTCACGTATGAAAAACGGCTAAGGTTAAGATACTCCTGCTTTTTGTTAATTTTTCTTTCCTTAATGATTTCATTGACAGATTGTATAAGTCCTAAAAAGATTGCGATGATTGTGCTAAGGAACAAGTATGACGGTATATTTGGATTCAGGGAATAAGTATATTCAGGATTACTACTATCTCTGAGAAACAATGAAATTATCATTGCCAGAAACGGAGTGAGTATTATTGTGTATATCAATTCTTTTCTTCGTGCAATTTCTGTTTTGAAATTTCGCAGAAAGAAAATAATATACTGTCTTTCTAATGTTGGAGGGTTTAATATTTTCTCTGGTAAGATCTTACGCGGCCTATCTTTATTTTCAGTTGACGAATTTTCCTGACTAAAGTTTTTGTATAGCTCAACAGGTGATCGAAAACGAATTTGATTGGATTTAACTGATTGCTGCTTTTTCTGGTTTATGAATTGCAGGATGAAATCCGGTGTCAGAGGATCATCGTAATTTGGCATCACATCAAACAGGCGGTTAAAATAATTTCTCGTGTCTGTTGTTTTACCATGATATACAGGAAATCCTCCATCATCAAGAATAAATAGTTTATCGAAATATGCAAATGAGTTTTTACCTGTCTGGGTAATACTAGTGATCACGATTTTTCCCTGAAATGTATAATTGGCAAGTACTTCGATTATCTTAGATGAATCTGAAAGACTTAATGGAGTAATCGCATTGTCGACAATCAGAATTTGAGGATCTCGTATAAGTTCAAGAGCAATATTCAACAATCTTCTTTGCCCTGGTTGTAAATATTTATTCTTCACAGAACCAACAACTGAATGTTTTAAATCAAACAGGTCTAATTCTCCCAAAAGATTATCAACTTTCAGATGTATCTCTTTTTCAGATGTTTTACCTAAATATAATTTAGCTGTAAGATAAAGATTCTCAAAAACTGTCAACTCATCATATAGCAGGTCCTCTTCCGGTACAAACCCTATCATTCCTTTAAGGTGATAAAGATCTTTTGTCAGATTATACCCGTTGATAAGGATCTCTCCGGTATTATTTACAATCTCACCGGCTAATAATTTCAATAAAATGCTCTTGCCTGATCCTTCTTTTCCTAATATACCCAATAAGGTACCAGGCTCGATATCCACACTGAACTTCTTAATTCCCTTGCCGTTAGAATATAAGTAAGCCAAATCCGAAATTGTCATCTGAAGCTTTTGAGAATACTTTTCCTGAAGAAAAAGACTTTTCAGATCATGATAATCGATCTCGACTTTATTATCAATAGAAATTTTTTCACCTGGTTGCAGTATTTCCCATCCGCATATGTTAGGAAGTTCGTTTTTAGTAACTATAGAACGGCAATCATTGCATGTAATTAGGAAAAGTTTTAATTCTTCAATATAGCATATTTTGAGTATGTGTTGAAGTTCCTTGAAATAGAAAGATCCACCTGTTCTTAATTCACTTGGTTTGTTACTCTTTATCCATTGTCCTTCAAGAGTTTCATTTGTATCTTTTTCTGGCTTAAGAAGAAATAATTCATTTTTGCCAATTTTTCTGTCTTTATTATTATCCGATAAGAAACTATTAATTGAGATTCTTTGATCTTCATCAATATCAAATACCCTTTTAAGAAAACTCTCATCAAAGAGGATATAATCAAGTTTTTTTAACCAGCTGATAATACAGGTATAAATAATTATTCTTTCTCTTAGATTGAGTATATCCAGATTACTGTATTGTAGACTAAGATCATGAAAATCAACAAATAACAGATCTTGTTGACTGTTCTCATTCTTCTTCTCTTTTACGTTCACTAAAAGTTTACTGAACTCATTAACTTTGTAAAATTCATCAAGAGTTTTTGCAATCTCTTCCAGAAAAGGAAGATGTTTCTGTAAATTGCTCTGGTAGGTTACAACCAGTGCAACCAATAATTCATAGGATTGGAGATATTGGTATTTATTCATTATACGTCAATTGTCGTAAAATTAAACAAACTACGTATTTCTATTTTTTTTATTGTTAATAATTCTTAAACCATTTCTGAAATTATCCGTATATAACTTTAGTATATTTACTATAATATTGATTAAAATCACCAAATTGTTGTAAGAAAACTCATCTTTTATTTTTTTAAAAGCAACAATTTGTGTAATAAATTTGTTAATAAGTAAAGCAGTGCAATTCTCATAGTTGGGTTTAGTTAGATTTAGGGTTAATTGTGAAGATGATTTTTAGAGGAGTGTTTAGTTTTAGGTAAAAAATCCTGGCATGTATGTGTCAGGATTTTTTGCTAAGTGTTCCAAAAAGTGATAAGAATCATCACTATACACTATTTAATATCATTTATATTTTTAAGAGTTTTACATATTCCAACCGTATTTTTATATAATAAAGAACTTTTATTTCATAGTTAGCTTGGGTTTAACTAGTAGATTGAATTAATACTTTTAGCTGTAGGTTAATATTTGATAGGGTTTATTAGTTTTAGGTGAATAAAAGGTCCGAAAGGACCTTTTTTCTTTATGTTTTATCAATACTTTCATTACTGAACTCACTAAACATAATTACCTTCCAAACGTTATTTAAGTTAGATCTTTAACAAGATGTTAGATCCTGATTGCATTGAAAATAGCGGAACTTTTGCTAAACTTGCGGACTAATAAGTTATCATTGAATTTATGATGAAACAAGCATGAATTGTCATCATTCT
>DAOUOU010000210.1 GCA_030626465.1 Bacteroidales bacterium | reverse complement strand
GCCAAGCCTATAGATTTAAAAACTTTTATGATTAAGATGGAACGTTTCCTGAGTTAATTTACTACATTGGTGATTTGATTCAAACAGATACTATCTTGAATAAGTTAAAATGCAACAAGTTTTTGTATATAAATGGAATGTTATTTCTAAAATTTTTAACTTGAATTATAAATCAGCATAAAATAGCTTCATTCCTATGGATCCATTAATTATTTCTGCAACCGAAGATACACCAGAGATTATTTTTAATAAGAAAGATGGAAAATTTGAAATAAGCGGCAGGTCACTGCCTGAAGACGTGATTGAGTTTTATACTCCTATCTATTCATGGTTAGAACAATATGTATCTGACCCTAATGAAGAAACCATTTTAAAGGTAAAAATTGACTATTTTAATTCTGCTTCGCAACGTGCCATTAATGAAATCTTTAACATCCTGGGAAGGATTAACATGAAAGGCAAGAAAATCAATATAGAATGGTTTTATTTCCAGGATGATGATGAGATGAGGGAAGCTGGTGAGGAGTATGCTGAAATAACAAACCTGACATTTCAATACATAAGTTATGATCCTGAATAATTTCTTTCTGAATTTTCCGATTTTTTCTAATTTAATGCGAAGAAAATAACACCAAGAATTATGTTTAAACTGAAAGTATTTCTTGTATTGGTTGTGATTAATGTTACTGCTTTTGCTCAGGAACCTCTTAATCACCAGAAAAAGACCTATTTAGCCCCAGATGGGAAATTGTATATTCAAAAAGAATTACCTGTCTATATCTGGATGTCGACTTTGCCAGATGATAAGGCTGAGAAGTATCGTTTGTTTAGTGAAGAAACCTATAAATATTCCAATCCGATGTATTTCGATACTGAGGGGTACAATACGGTTCGTTCTCCATCTGCTGTCGATACTTCGTCACGAAAAGTGATCTACCCCTTGCATGATATAATATTTGAAGTATATGCAGATAGTAAGGCTCCAATAACAAAAATTGATTTTGGTGAAGCGGTTTTGTTTGAAGAGGATGGTAAACAACATGTCGGAACAGGGACAATCGTGGCATTAAGTGCAAAAGACAAATTATCGGGCGTGGAAGATATTTATTTTTCTATTGACGGGTCGGCATTTAAACCTTATACGGATCCCATTCCCATCCAGGAAGAAAAAGAATATGATCTGAAATATTATTCGGTTGATAATGTTGGGAATGTTGAAAAAATTCAGAGGCGCATACTGGTTTTTGATAAGACCTCCCCGGTTTCAAGACTTGAAATCGACAAAGACCGCTATGAAAATATTATCTCCAGGCGGTCGAAAATTGTAATCAATAGTGATGATAAGGGGACGGGAACGAAAAGCATATATTATACGATCGATGAGGGAAATGAAAAACAATATAAAACCCCAATTCTGGCTGCATATCTTTCTCAGGATAATCATGTGATCACTTATTATGCTGTTGATAAGGTTGGAAATAAGGAAGCTGTGCAGACTTTCGAATTTTATGTTGATAAAACTCCGCCAACAATAATTGAGGAAATAATGGGGAAAAGTTTTTTCTCCGGTGGCAAGGAATTTTCCTCGGGCAAAACCAGGCTTAAATTAACATCTTTCGATAACAAGGCAGGAGTTAAAGAAGTGCGTTACTCAGTAAATAAGGGAGTGTATGAACTTTATGAAAAGCCTGTTTTTCTTACCCAGACATCGGGCGTTTTGCAAATTAAATCCTATGCTGTCGATAATGTAAATAACCGGTCAAACAGCCAGGTAGCCAATGAAAAAACATCGATCCCTTATATTGATCTTACAGGGCCGCATTTGAGTTATGCATTTAAAGGGCCTCAATTTAATACTCGCGATACAGTTTTTATCAACAGTCAGACACAAATAGTATTAAAGGGTAATGAGACCGAATCAGGGTTGAATAGAATAGAATATTCATTAAGCGGAAGCAATCCTATTGAATATACAGAAGCATTTAATATTGAGAAAGAAGGTTATAGTGTTGTTGATTTCACAGGTTTTGATAATGTTGATAATACCAGCACAAATTCTTTCACCATCAAAGTTGACAATACAGGGCCGGTAATTTCGCATACATTCGGAACCTCCTGTTTAAGGAAAAAAGAAGGTCTTGAGGTATATCCTGCACATGTTGTCTTATTTGTTGTTGCCACTGATAATGTTGTTGGATTCAAGAGAATGACATATGCACTAAATGATGGTGTTGCAAAAGAATACACAGGAATGATCAAAGATCTTCCAAAAGGCAATAACAGAATGGTTATCAAGGCATATGATAATCTTGGAAATAGCCGGGAATCTGAAATTCAGTTTATCATTGAGTGATGGTCAAACTCTTTGAATCGTCCTCTGTCATTAAAGCCGTTGGTGTTAAACCTATTCTTAAAATTGATTCACATATAAAGGAAAAGTCAACCCCCTGTTGATTCTCGCCCTCTTAGATCTGTTATTCAAAATAATTATACTATGAAGAGTTTAACCTCTACGAGGTAATAGGGCACAGGTACTTATTCTGCTACAAAACTATAAGCCCTACGGGCTATTCGCCGTAGGCCCTGCCTGCTGAAAACGCAGTCAGGCAGGGATAAAGTATTGTAGTAAAATCGTTTACAAAATTTACCGGATTCGCCGTGGGCGATTAACAGATTTAAATCGGGACCATTATATAGGGTAAAGACAGCAGGAAACCGAGGCAATCTGCGATTAAAATTTTACAAAGAACGAAAGAAATGGCTTAGGGGGAGACAATTACCTGAAAATAATGAATGGAAATAAAAATCCCTTCCTTGAATGTCAAAGAAGGGATTGAAATATTTATAAAGGTATTTTTACATCATACCGCCCATCCCGGGTGCTCCGCCACCCATTGGAGGCATCGGAGGAGTCTCTTCAGGAAGCTCAGCAACTACGCATTCGGTTGTTATGAACATACCTGCTATCGATGCTGCATTCTCAAGAGCAATACGTGCAACCTTGGTAGGATCAATAACACCTGCTTTAAGCAAGTTGTCATATTTGTCTTCGTTTGCGTTGTAACCAAAGTCGTCTTTGTTCTCCTTGATCTTTTGCACCACCACTGAACCATCAAGTCCGGCATTCTCAACTATTTGCCTTAGAGGTTCTTCAAGTGCACGCTTAACGATCTGAACGCCTGTCTCCTGATCGTCATTTTTACATTTCAGATTTTCCAGTGATGTGATAGCGCGTATATACGCTACCCCGCCTCCCGGAATAATTCCTTCTTCAACAGCAGCACGAGTGGAGCTAAGAGCATCTTCAACACGGTCTTTTTTCTCTTTCATCTCAACTTCAGAAGCAGCTCCGACATATAAAACAGCTACACCTCCGGCTAATTTGGCCAGGCGTTCCTGAAGTTTCTCTTTATCATAATCAGATGTTGTAGCATCGATCTGAGTCTTCATTTGCTTCACTCTTGAATCAATATTTGCTTTATCACCTGCCCCGTTAACAATTGTTGTGTTTTCTTTGTCAATAGTAACCTTTTCACATGTTCCCAACATATCCATTGAAGCACTTTCGAGTGTCAGACCCTTTTCTTCGGAAATAACAACTCCACCTGTAAGAACAGCGATGTCTTCAAGCATTTCTTTTCTTCGATCGCCAAAACCGGGAGCTTTCACTGCAGCAATTCTAAGAGAACCACGAAGTTTGTTCACTACCAAAGTGGCAAGAGCTTCCCCATCAATATCTTCTGCAATTATTAACAGGGGATGACCGGCCTGGGCAACTGGTTCCAATATAGAAAGAAGGTCCTTCATGGTAGATATCTTCTTGTCGTGTAAAAGAATCTTTGGATTCTCGAGCACTGCCTCCATCTTATCAGCATCTGTCACAAAATAGGGTGAAATATACCCGCGATCGAACTGCATTCCTTCAACAACTTCAACAGTTGTTTCAATAGCTTTTGCCTCTTCAACAGTTATTACGCCCTCTTTATGTACTTTTTGCATTGCTTTTGCAATCAGCTGGCCTATTTCGTCATCGTTATTGGCTGAAATAGCTGCCACTTGTTTAATTCTTTCACTGTCCTCACCAACTTTCTGCTCCTGGTGTAACAAAAGATGGAGTAAGTGTAGCAAAAGAAATTGAACTGGAAAACCACTTTGAGAATATAGGTGCTCAACTGGTCAAGGAAGTAGCTTCAAAAACAGCAGATGATG
>DAOUOU010000011.1 GCA_030626465.1 Bacteroidales bacterium | reverse complement strand
TCCTGTTTTAAAAGAAATAAGACCTTATATTCATGGAATGATACATTGTTCGGGAGGAGCACAGACAAAAGTGATGAAATTCGTAAACGAACTTCATATTATAAAAGATTATATGTTTCCTGTACCTCCATTATTCAAAATAATACAGGAACAGTCTACAACCGATTGGAAGGAAATGTATGAAGTTTTCAATATGGGTCATAGATTCGAGATCTACTTGCCTGAAAAGTATGCTCAGATTATCATCGATATTTCCAAAAGTTTCAATGTTGATGCTCAAATCATTGGAAGAGTAGAGAACTGTGATCACAAAAAACTTACCATTAAAAGTGAGTTTGGAGAATTCGTGTATTGATAGGTTTAGAACATGAGAGAAAATTTAATATTGGAAAAGTTACAAGGTGTTAAAGACAGATTTGAGGAAGTCGGCAATCTAATTTCCCAGCCTGATATTATTAATGATATGAAACGTTATGTCAAATTGAATAAGGAATACAAAAGTCTTGAACCAGTTGTAAATGCGTATAACGATTACAAAAATCTGCTAAGTAATATCTCCAGCGCCAAAGAATTCCTGACTTCTGAAAAAGATTATGAACTGAGGGAGATGGCTAAGGAGGAACTCGATATATTATTAGAGCAAGTGACCCCTTTGGAAGAGGAAATAAAAATTTTATTACTTCCTGCTGATCCGGAAGATGATAAGAATGCTGTAGTGGAAATTCGGGCAGGCACAGGAGGAGATGAAGCTAGCATTTTTGCGGGAGATCTTTTGCGTATGTACACAAAATATTGCGAGAGCAAAGGCTGGAAAACAGAAGTAAGTAATTTTACAGAAGGAACTGCTGGAGGCTATAAGGAAATTATACTGAATGTTTCCGGTGAAGGTGTGTATGGAATACTTAAATACGAATCAGGGGTACACCGTGTTCAGCGGGTACCTCAAACAGAAACACAGGGACGTGTACATACATCGGCTGCTACAATGGCTGTACTACCTGAGGCTGATGAATTCGACATTGAAATAAAAAATGAAGATGTTAAGCGAGACGAGTACTGCTCATCTGGTCCAGGAGGACAATCGGTTAACACAACCTATTCTGCGATCAGGCTTACACACATTCCGACTGGTATTGTCGTAACTTGTCAGGATCAGAAATCGAAACTAAAAAATCTTGACAAAGCTATGTCCGAACTTCGAACACGGTTATACAACCTGGAATACCAGAAATATCTGGCTGATATCTCTTCAAAACGTAAAACAATGGTATCAACCGGCGATCGTTCGGCAAAGATCAGAACTTATAACTACCCGCAAGGGCGTGTAACAGATCATCGCATTAACCTGACATTATATAATTTACAAAGCATCATGAACGGAGAGATTCAAGAAATTATTGATAAATTGCAAATGGCTGAAAATGCCGAGCGTCTGAAAGAAAGCGGACTGAATTAATATACAAAATGAATTCTGACATCCTGTTTTCAAACATAAAGAGAAAAAGAAGTTTCCTTTGCATAGGACTTGATTCAGCCATAGAAAAAATACCCCCACAAGTAAAAGAATCAAAGCATCCGATATATGAATTTAATAAGCAAATAATTAGTAATACAGCTTCATTTGCTGTAGCCTATAAACCCAATCTCGCTTTTTATGAGTGCCGCGGACTTGCCGGGTGGAAAGAGCTTGAACTCACAGTTGAATACATTAGGACTAACTATCCTGATATTTTTCTAATTGCTGATGCCAAGCGTGGTGATATTGGCAATACATCATCAATGTATGCAAAAGCTTTTTTCGAAAACCTTCGTTTCGACGCAATTACTGTTGCTCCCTATATGGGTGAAGACTCCATTAAACCATTTCTCAGCTACAATGACAAATATGTTGTAATACTAGCCCTTACATCCAATCCGGGTGCGGCAGATTTTCAGTACTTTACTTCCGGAGAAAATAAGTCCCTGTTTACAGAAGTGATTGAAAAATCCAAAAACTGGGGCACTAAAGAAAACATCATGTACGTGGTAGGTGCAACAAAGGCTTCCATGTTGGCCTCTGTACGAAAATTAATTCCAAATCATTTCCTGCTTGTTCCTGGCATAGGAGCCCAGGGAGGAGATCTTGAAGAGGTGGCTAAATACGGTCTGAACAAACAGTGTGGTTTATTGGTGAACTCGTCTCGCTCTATACTGTATGCCGGAAATGGTATTGACTTTGCAGAAAAAGCAGCCAATGAAGCCAAAAAGTTGCAAAAGCAAATGGAAAAAATACTTCTTGAAGCAGGATTGCTATAGAATTTTCATTTCCCCCCGCATTTTTTATCTTTAGGGCACATCTAAAAACTGGTTTTGTACATGAGAGCAAGCGAAAAATATTCCACAGACATAGCAATGCTAAGGTGAGGATAGATTTTACCCGACAACGAAGTGCTGGTGTTTTGTAGCCGCTCGCAATAAAAAGTAGTTTTAGAGGTGCCCTTTATTAAAACAAATCCTATATCGCAGATGCAAGAAGCGTTATTACACTATATCTGGAAAAATACCTTATTTGAAAGAAAAGAGTACTTGTCTGATTCTGCTGAAAAAATTGTGATAGTAGATCCTGGAGTACACAATCAAAATAGTGGCCCTGATTTCACAAATGCAAAAATCCGGATCAATGGTACAACCTGGGCAGGTAATGTTGAAATCCATCTTAAATCATCTGATTGGAATTCGCATAAACACCATACAAATCCTGCATATGATAATGTAATATTGCATGTAGCTCAGAATATCGATTCAGATTGTTATAATTCTTCAAAAAGAAAAATCCCTTGTATTTCACTTATTCCTGATCAGAGGATAATAAACAGGTATTCTCAGTTAGTTGATAGTGAGGAGTTGATCAGTTGCCATACATCATTAATTAAACTCAACAGGTCAATTATCTCTTTCTGGTTGAGTGCCCTGGCTATTGAACGTCTTCAAATGAAAACAGACACAATAAAAGACTTGTTAAAACTTACAAGAAATAGCTGGGAAGAAGCATTTTATGTAATAATTTTCAAAAGCTTTGGCTTCAATGTGAATTCCCTGCCATTTGAGATGCTGGCAAAATGCACCCAACAGAGCGTCCTGGCAAAAATATGCGATAACCTGTTACAGATCGAGGCCTTATTATTTGGTCAGGCTGGCTTCCTTAATGATAATTCTCCGGATGATTATCATCAGATGCTGAAAAATGAGTATGCATTTTTAAAGAGAAAATTTCAACTTAAACCTATAGATAAACATTTATGGAAGTTTTTACGACTCAGACCTTCAAACTTTCCAACAATTCGTATGGCACAACTATGTTCTCTGATCCATAACTCAAGGAGCCTGTTCTCCAATACATTAAATTGTATTAATCCCAAACAAATTTATTCTCTTTATAGTTGCAAGGTTAGTAACTATTGGAAAAAGCATTATACATTTGGTAAAGAATCACCGTACAGGTCAAAATGTTTAGGAGAAAATTCTATTGATTCTTTAATTATAAATACAATTGTACCCTTTATGTTTGTATATGGAGAACAAAAGAATAATGAGGAATTAAAAACAAGCGCAGTAAATTTGCTGGAGCAAGTTCATTCAGAAAATAATAAAATAACACGGATGTGGGACAGATTAAACATAAAATGCCGTCACGCTGCCGATAGTCAGGCATTATTGCAGTTAACCAACTTTTATTGTGAACAGAAGCATTGTCTCGAATGCCAGATAGGTAATCTTATTTTAAGGTAAGAACAACTATGAAAAGAGAGAGTCTGAAAAATGCATATATAGCTCTAAGCCTTTTGTTTGGAATAATCCTGGTAGGTGTCATAGGCTTTATGATTATTGAAGATTTCAGCTTCACCGATGCATTTTTTATGACTATAATTACCATTGCTACAGTTGGATTTCGTGAGGTTCATCCATTATCGGCAATGGGCATGTATTTTACCGCATTTCTCATTGTTTTCAGTTTTGGTATATTTGCTTATGCAGTGACCACATTTACAAGATATATTGTTGATGGAGCCATAGGTCACTATTATAAAAGCAGAAAAGTGAGAAGTAAAATTCAGAAACTAAAGGATCATGTAATTATTTGTGGTTATGGCCGTAATGGCCAGCAGGCTGTTCAGGAACTCTTGGAACACAACGCGGAAATCGTTATCATTGAGAGTGATGAAGATTCGATGGAACGTATACTGGAAAATCCAAAACTACTTTACATTCATGGCGATGCAACACGCGATGAGGTTCTGGAAATGTGTCGGATTGAAAAAGCAAAGGCCCTGATTACAACCCTTCCTGTCGATGCCGACAACTTATTTGTTGTGCTTACTGCCAGAGAGATGAATTCTGATTTAACAATTATCAGCCGTGCATCTGATGAACATTCCGATGTCAAACTTAAGCGTGCCGGTGCGACAAACGTAATAATGCCGGATCGTATCGGTGGTCAACGCATGGCAAAACTTGTTGCCCAACCCGATGTTGTTGAATTTCTTGATTTCCTTATGCTCCAAAGCCTTGAAAACGTAGCCCTCGAAGAAGTTAATTGCCTTACATTGCATTCCTCTTTCGAAGGAAAATCTATTCGCGAACTCGATATACGGAATGAGTCGGGAGCTAATATTATCGGACTCAAACGGTCTGACAATTCATTTATTGTTAATCCTTTGCCTGAGGTCCTTCTTTCTTCCACCGATAAATTATTTGCACTTGGCACTAAAAATCAGATCAGCCGACTGAAAAAGACACTCATTGAAGGTGAAGGCATATGATTTTTTTTAAAGTTTCATTTTTTTTCTGCCATTACCCAAACAAGTTGTAAAGAGAGACTTTTTATTTTATGTTTCAAAATCTTGATCTCCCGTTATTATGATTTGATTTACAATCTAAAGTATACCTAACCTGCTTGCTTTATAACAATTTTTATCTAACTTTGCGTTTCTGTTTTTTTGAGGCAATTATTAATTGATTGATCATATGAATTTAATATCAGAAAGCAAGAAAGAAATTTTCGGTAAATACGGAAAGTCTAATACGGACACTGGTTCTCCTGAAAGTCAGATTGCCCTATTTTCCCACCGTATTCGCCACCTTACCGAGCATCTTAAAAAAGATAAAAAAGATTTTAGTACCCAGCGTGCTCTTCTTAAATTGGTTGGTAAGCGTAGGAGATTACTGGATTATTTGAAAAAAAGGGATATTGAAAGATATAGAGCAATAATTAAGGCTTTGGATTTAAGAAAATAAAAGTATAACAGTAAAGAAGGCAATTACTCTGATTGCCTTTTTTCTTTTAATAAAGAAGGGTATATTTATCATGATTTACTTATAATGAATATTCTGTTCCTTTTACTCCTGATAAACTACCCGAAAAAACAAATTCGTTTAATTATTATAGTATTATGTATAAATCAATTCTGAAATCTATTGATCTTGGCGATGGAAGAATAATAGAAATCGAAACCGGAAAACTAGCAAAGCAAGCTGACGGTTCAGTCGTTATTAAGCAAGGGGATACCATGTTATTAGCAAGCGTAACTTGTGCAAAAGAAGCAAAAAAAGATGTTGACTTTATGCCCTTACAGGTTGAATACAAAGAAAAATTCGCCTCTGCAGGTCGATTCCCGGGAGGCTTTCTTAAGCGTGAATCCCGGCCTGGAGATTATGAAATTTTGATCTCCAGACTTGTTGACAGGGCTTTGCGACCACTATTTCCGGATGATTTTCATGCTGAAACATTTGTAAATATTATTCTGATCTCAGCTGACAAAGATATAATGCCCGATGCGTTGGCAGGATTGGCTGCTTCGGCAGCAATTGCTGTGTCAGATATTCCTTTTAATGGTCCAATATCAGAAGTGCGCGTGGCAAGAATCAACGGACAGTTGAAAATAAATCCGACTTTCTCTGAACTGGAGGTATGTGATTTGGATATCATAGTAGGTGCTACAATCGACAACATACTAATGGTCGAAGGCGAAATGGAAGAAGTATCTGAAGCAGAGATGCTTAATGCAATTAAATTTGCTCATGAAGAGATAAAAAAACATTGTAAGGTTCAGATAGAACTAACTAAGGAGGTTGGTAAATCTGAGAAAAGAGAATATTCCCATGAGGAAAATGATGAAGAACTTGAGAAACTCGTGTGGGATAAAACTTATAAAAAAGTATACAAAATTGTAAAAAACACTCCTGGTAAACTGGAAAGGCATAATGCCCTCGAAGATACTAAAACCGAATTTACCGAATGGTATATTACTACTCTGCCTGAGGGAGAAGAACCCAATGAACTGCTTATAGCAAAATATTATCATGATGTTGAAAAGAAAGCAGTTCGTTCGCTCATCCTTGATGAAAAAGTACGTGTGGACGGAAGAAAAACTGATGAAATAAGGTCTATATGGTGCGAAGTAGATTATTTACCTGCCTCTCATGGTTCTGCCGTTTTTACCCGGGGCGAAACTCAATCTTTAACAACTGTAACGCTGGGTACCAAACTTAATGAAAAAGTCATTGATGAAGTTCTGATACAGGGAACGGAAAGGTTTGTTCTGCATTATAATTTTCCTCCTTTTTCCACAGGTGATGCCAGACCTTTCAGGGGAATTAGCCGACGTGAAGTAGGGCATGGAAATCTTGCGCATAGGGCACTTAAAAGAATGATCCCCGAAGAGAATCCATATGCTATTCGTGTTGTGTCAGATATTCTTGAGTCTAACGGGTCTTCTTCAATGGCAACTGTATGTGCCGGAACCCTGTCACTTATGGATGCAGGAGTTCAAATAAAAAAGCCTGTATCAGGTATAGCTATGGGACTTATTACTGATAGCGAATCCGGTAAATATGCTATTTTATCAGATATTTTGGGTGATGAAGACCATTTGGGTGATATGGATTTCAAAGTTGCAGGAACAAAAAATGGTATTACTGCCACCCAAATGGATATAAAAGTTGACGGATTAAGTTATGAAACTTTAGCCGAAGCGCTTGAGCAAGCTAATAAGGGAAGACTTCATATACTTGATAAGATGCTCGAGACTATTTCTGAACCCATGGCTGATTACAAACCGCATGTGCCACGAATTGAAAAACTGATTATACCTAAGGAAATGATCGGTCCGCTAATTGGCCCCGGGGGAAAAGTTATTCAGGAAATTCAAAATACCACAGGAGCAACCGTTATTATTGAAGAGGTTGATAACGTTGGAGTGGTTGATGTTTTTGCTGTTGATAAAGAATCCATTAATTCTGCCTTGCAAAGAATCAAAGCAATAGTTGAGGTCCCCGAAATAGGAAAAATTTATAAGGGTAAAATAAAATCAATTGTGAGTTTTGGTGCCTTTATTGAAATATTGCCAGGTAAGGATGGACTGCTCCACATCTCTGAAATCGCCTGGCGCAGAATAAACAATGTGGAAGATGAAATGAAGGTAGGTGATGAAGTTGAAGTGAAACTTATCGATATTGATGTCAAAACAGGTAATCTGAAATTATCAAAAAAAGTATTGCAGCCAAAACCTGATAATGAGAAAAAGGAACATTCGGAAAAATAAAAGACTGTATCATAAGTACTTTCAAGTTGACTTTAAGACCGCTAAGACAGCCTTCAGTATTATTCCATACAAATTATGGAAAACAGCAATTGGGTCAAAAACTTTTATCAGTCGCTTGAAGCAAAAAAAGATAATTTTCTTCCTGCTGATTTTCGGTTTTACAATATTGCCAGGTTGCCAATTCTGGCAGATAAAACATACGAATTTTCATCCTCTTGTCCGGATTGTAAATCAAATATCACCTTGTTAAATGAGCTCTTGGACAATTTGCCTGAGTGTTTACATCAATATCATACAAGGAAAAAGTTTGAAAAAACCAGGAATCAGATCGAACTCCACTTGCATAAAACACATAATCTCCGGTATGCTTCTTACTACACATCACTTTATACTTTGTTAGGAACAATAATCGGTTGTATATCGGGTATGATTTTCATTTTTTTGGCTCAAAAAAAATTTGAAATGAATATTGTACTCATTTTTATAGCAATCGGATTAATATCAGGTTATATTCTTGGAAAGAGAAAGGATAAATTAAAATACAAGAAAAAACTTCAAATTTGATTAAAATTACCTAAGAATGCCATTTAATCCTTTGTTTTTCAAATATTTAACTCTGATTTTCGAGTAGAATGATTACCTCATCCAGAAATTATCGTTTATGTCTTTTAATAATTTATTTGATTGATAACTAAGCAGTTTTCGTTTTTTTCTTATTTTAGCAGAAATTTTAAACCTCCTTAAGGGTTTATTTTTTTTATATTGAAAACATTATTATGTTTGTATAAGAGCTAATTTATTATCAACCAGCATAACTAAAATTGTAAATTAAATAATTCGTACATCATGAAAAAACTTACGCTGAACCTATTGACACTTGGTGTTGCAGCCGTCGTTCTTAGCAGTTGTGGAGGTTTAAACAAAATGGTCGAAAACTCCAGCACCGTTGATTACGATGTTCAACCATCTCCAGTCGAAACCCATGGTGGTGAAGTAGAAGTAACCATCAAGACTACTTTCCCTGATAAGTATTTCAATAAAAAAGCAGTTGTTACTGCCACACCGGTATTAAAATATGAAGGTGGACAAACTGAATTTGAACCAACTACGTTACAGGGCGAAAAAGTTGAAGCAAACAATAAAGTTATTTCTTACGCAGGAGGTGATTATAGTTATACCGGTAAGATCCCTTACAGTGCAGAGATGCTTAAATCTGAACTTGTTATTGAAATGAGCGCTCAGATTAAGGACAAAGACCCTGTTCCAATTCCTGGTATTAAAATAGCTGATGGCGTTATTGCTACTCCAACACTTGTTAATGATGATGCAAAAACCATTCTTGATGGTGATAAATTCCAAAGGATTGTTCCGGAATCTTACGATGCTGAATTACTATATGTTATTAATAAGCACAACATTCGTAATTCTGAACTAAGAAAAGAGGAAGTCAAAGCATTTCAGAATAAAATTTCTACAGCTTCAACTGACTCAACCATAATCATTAAAGATGCTAAAATTTCTTCTTATGCATCACCGGATGGAGAATACGATTTGAATGAAAAACTTTCCGGAAACAGAGGTTCTTCTGCAGAAAGCTACCTTACTCGAACTTTGAAAAAAATGAAAGTTGAAGATTATGATGTCGAAGGTTTCTTAAGTACGATGGAAACAGCTGAAGACTGGGACGGATTTAAAAAACTAATGGAAGAATCTGACATTGAAGATAAAGAACTTATTTTACGTGTCCTTTCCATGTACTCTGATCCTGCTGTAAGGGAAAAAGAAATTAAAAATATTGCCGAAGCTTTCGAAGAAATAAAAGTCGATATACTTCCATTGCTTCGTCGTTCACAATTGGCAGTAAATGTTGATAATATAGGCTATTCGGATGAAGAAATTATAGCATTCTCTCAGTCTAATCCCGATACCCTGAATTTAGAAGAAATTCTTTATGCAGCTACTTTAACTGACGACAATGCTGAGAAACTTCGTATTTATAATATTGCTTCCAAAAACAATCCTCAATCCTTCAGAGCAAAAAATAATGTTGGTTATGTTCTGATGCAGATGGGAAAAACAGCCGAAGCAAAAACAGCATTTGAAGAAGCTCAAGCTCTTAAAGATAACGACATCGTAAAAAATAATCTTGGTGCTATTGCGCTTGTTGAGGGAGATATCACCAAGGCAGAAGAACTTTTCACTTCAGCAATGGGTGCTGGTGATGTAGTAAATTACAACCTGGGAATAATTAAAATTATGCAGGGAGACTATACTGCTGCCGTCAATTACTTTGGCAACAAACCATCTTTTAATGCCGGCTTGGCTCAGTTACTCAACGATGATGTTAACAAATGTCTGGCAACTCTTGGAGAACTTGGTGAAGTTGATGATGCCATCGTATATTACCTTAAAGCAGTTGCCGGAGCACGCAGTAGTCAGGATGAAGTAGTACTTAAAAACCTTCAGATAGCAGTTGCAAAAGATGCATCGCTAAAAGCCTATGCTAAAAAAGATGCTGAATTCCTTTCTTATGCTGCTAATGAAACTTTTGTTGGTGTAGTTGAATAAACACTTCAAATAATATTAGTCTGTAAAAAGCGGCTCACTTTTGTGGCCGCTTTTTTTACTTATTTTTTTAAACAGTTCCCAGATCACTATTCCTGCAGAAACCGAAATATTTAATGAGTGTTTTGTACCGAACTGAGGTATTTCTATTACGAAATCGCACATATCGATAATAGTCTGACCAATACCTCGTACTTCGTGTCCGAAAACCAGTGCGTATTTTTCTTCCGGCATTGAATCAAAATCGTTCAGCATAAGACTACCCTCAGTTTGTTCTATACCGCCTGTTTTATACCCCTGATCCTTAAGGATACGAATAGCATCCTCTGTATTTTTATAATATTCCCAATGAACTGATTCTGTTGCCCCCAGTGCTGTTTTATGAATATCTTTATTCGGAGGAACTGCCGTAATACCACATAATTTTATAGATTCAACAAGGAATGCATCAGAAGTTCGAAATATAGAACCGATATTATTCATACTTCTAACATTATCTAACACGATAACCAGGGGAATTTTCCTGGTCTTTTTAAACTCATCAACACTTAGTCTGTTTAGCTCTTCATTACGCAATTTTCTCATTTCGCTTCTGATTTGTAAACTGCAACAACTAAAATATTAATATAATGAAAGAATGATTATAAATTATTATCTAAGCTATCGTATTTGTCATCCTAAAAAAAATAAATATTTTCGTAGTCAACAAGGAACAAAAGTCATAATGAATATTCATGAATATCAGGGCAAACTGATTTTAAAAGAAAATGGCGTACGAATACCTGAAGGGATTGTAGTTTTTAGTTCCAAAGATGCTCGTAAGGCAGCTGAAAATATACAAAAATTAACTCACACCAACAACTGGGCTGTTAAAGCACAAATTCATGCCGGCGGCAGAGGAAAAGGAGGTGGAGTTAAGATTGCAAAATCACTTGCTGAAGTAGAAAAATATGCAGAGCAAATTATCGGGATGAATCTGGTTACTCACCAAACTGGTCCGGAAGGTAAACTGGTAAATAAGGTGCTTATCGAACAAGGCATCTATTATTCGGGAGAAAGCCCCATCGAAGAATACTATATGAGTATTTTATTGGACAGATCAACCGGTAAGAATATTATAATATATTCACAGGAAGGCGGAATGGACATTGAAAGTGTAGCAAAAAAAACTCCCCATCTATTATTCAGGGAAGAGATTGATCCTGGATTAGGAATACAAAATTTTCAAGCCAGAAAAATAGCCTTCAATCTGGGATTATCAGGAAAAGCATATAAAGAAATGGTAAAATTTGTGCATGCGCTGTACGATGCCTTTATTGCAAGTGATGCTTCACTGTTTGAAATCAATCCTGTTATGAAAACATCCGATAATCTCATTATAGCAGCCGATTCAAAAGTCAATCTTGATGACAACGCTCTGTTTAAACATCCTGAATATAATGAAATGCGAGACCTCGCTGAAGAAGATCCGACAGAAGTGGAAGCTTCAAAACACGAATTGAATTTTATTAAACTCAATGGTAATGTCGGGTGCATGGTTAATGGTGCCGGACTTGCAATGGCTACCATGGATATCATAAAGTTATCAGGAGGGGAACCAGCAAATTTTCTTGACGTTGGTGGCACTGCGAGCTCACAAACCGTTGAAGTCGGGTTTCGCATAATATTACAGGATCCAAGTGTTAAAGCAATATTGATTAATATCTTTGGAGGTATTGTACGCTGTGATAGGGTAGCTCAGGGAGTAGTAGACGCATACAACAAAATTGGCAATATACATGTCCCGGTAATTGTACGATTACAGGGTACCAACGCCGAAGGAGGCAAAAAACTGATTGATGATTCCGGTCTGAAGGTTTATTCTGCTATTACACTACAGGAAGCAGCAGAGTTGGTCAAAAAAGTAGTAAATTAATTTTACAGGTTTGCCTGGCCCCTCACATAATAAAATCAGTAACACGTTATTATTGTTCTTAATACTTTTTATTGCTATGCAGATCAACTGAGGGATATTCAGGAGTAGAAAATGCTCGTTATTTCATCTGAATATCAAAATAAATGCTATGAGCAGGGAAATCACACATTATTGCTTACCCTTCTTATATTCTATTCACTTTCAAATCCAATTCTTCTGTGTGTCCCATCGCAAAAAGGCATTTTGCCTGATTTTCCACACCTGCAAAATGAGGCCATTTTCATTTGTCGTAATTCTTCTCCTTCCGATCCAATTATCTTAATATTACCTTTCACAACCAAAGGACCGTCTTTCATAATTTTTATCTCGGTAGGCTTATCCTTATCAGTATTTGCATGTTCCTTTTCTGAAGATACTTCTTCAGGAGGAGTAGATTTTTCCTTGTTCCATCTAAAGGTAAGTGCATCAGTCGGACAAAGGTTTACAACTCTTATAATCTCTTCTGTAGATGCTCCATTCATATTAACCCAGGGTCTTTTCGCTGGATTAAATACATCAATTAGTTCTCTGTAACAGGTCGCAACATGAATACACTTTGACGGTTTCCAAAAAACTGTTATTTCCCCGTTTGAGTATTCTCTATCATTCTTACCCGTATAATCGCTGCTCATAATCTTATTGATTTATTGAAACTATAGTTATTAAAATATACGAAGAAAATAACTTATACAAAAAGTGTGTTATAATACAAACCATTAATCACTAATTTCGTTTAATAGAAGCATAAAAAATGGTATAGTAATTGCAAATGGTATTTCACCAATACTTTATAGGATGGCAAAGAAAACTCTTCTATATGTGGTATTTTTTTTCATATTTGCTCCTGTTATACGATGTCAGGATACTATTGAGTTCGAAGATAGCTACTTACTTTATGGTGTGATAATTGATAATGATACCCTCCTGATATCCAGTATTGATGAAGTTATTATTTTCCCTACCCCAAAATTCAAAACACGGCGCGAATGGAGAAGATATTACCGCTTGGTTCGAAATGTTAAAAAAGTATACCCTTTGGCTAAAATGGCTCGAGAAAAATATGATTCGGTTTCAGTTCATTTGCTTACTCTGGAAACAGAGAAAGAACAAAAAAAATATATCAAACAGGTTGAAGCAGAAATTATGGATGAATATGAAGAAGATCTGAAAGGTCTGACTATAACACAGGGCAGAATTCTGCTAAAACTTCTTGATCGTGAGATTGGTGAAACATCTTATGCCTTATTAAAGGATTTTAAAGGAACATTTAGTGCCTTTTTCTGGCAAACCCTGGCCAGAATATTCGGACATAATCTCAAGAGCGAATTTGATGCTGAAGGCAAAGATTGGCTCATTAATGAGATCATGATCTTAATTGAAAATGGTCAGTTGTGAAATTCTGCATAATCTAACAACCTTCCCTCAATGCCTCGATTATTTATCGGAATTAAGATACCAAATCCCAGCTATATTGTTGATATTCAAAACGATCTTCAAAATAATTTATCCGGAAGCAATATAAAATGGGTCGAACCGGAAAATTTTCATATCACATTGAAATTTCTTGGTGATGTTGAATCCTTTTTTATAAACTCAATAAATCAACTCTTACTTCATCTATCAAAGAAACATAAATCCTTTCATTTAAAACCTGCAGGGGTGGGGTTTTTTGGAAGTATTCGTCAGCCACACGTAATCTGGTTTGGATTCAGAGATAATAGAATACTTTCAGCAATTCAATCATCAATAGACGAATCTCTGAATAAGCTTGGCTTCAGTATGGAACAAAAGAAATTTTCTCCTCACCTTACATTAGGAAGAATTAAATATTTAGCTGAAAAGAGTGAATTTGTTGAATTAATGGGAAGCAATAAAAGCTTTCAGGAAGATCATACAATATCCGAATTCCAACTTATTCAGAGCACTCTGAGTAAAGAAGGGCCTGTATATGAGGTCATTAAATCTTTCCCGTTAGATGAAAATACTGTAACAAATCAGTACTTAAAGTGAACTAAAGTACTTTAGGCACTGAGTAGTTACAAAATACTTAGTCAGGAGATAAACCATTATATCAGAGCATAGAAGTCTTAAATCCCTTTCCCCTTGAATATGATAAGAAGGGTATAGATCAGAATTTTAAAATCGACATAGATTGACATATTCTCTATGTACAGTAAATCAAATTTCATTCGTTTTATCATTTGATCTACATTTTCGGCATAACCATATTTTACCTGACCCCACGATGTAATACCAGGCTTAACTTTTAGAAGTTGAATATAATGAGGTGCTTTTACAGTTATTCTGTTGATGAAGAAATCACGTTCAGGTCTGGGCCCAACGAGTGACATATCTCCTTTAAGAACATTAAAAAAATTAGGTATTTCATCCAACCGCGATTTCCTCATAAAGCGCCCGAAACGCGTAACTCTTTGATCATCTATCGATGATAATTCAGGACCATTCAATTCTGCATCAATATACATGGAACGAAATTTATAAATGGTAAACGGTTTACCATTTCTACCTACACGTTTCTGCTTATAAAAAATCGGTCCATTAGATGAGAATTTTACCCCAATTGTTAGAATTATGAACAAAGGAGAGAGTATAACCATTGCAACAATCGAAGTGATGATATCCAGAAAATATTTTAGATTCTCCTGCCAGGCGGGCATTAATTGGTGCGAAACCTCAATTAATGGGGTTCCAAAAATGGCTGACATTTTAACTTTACCAGTAAAAATCTCATACATTCCAGGGATTGTTTTTATAGCAACATTGCTGTCAATAAGTAAGTTTAAAATTCGTTCAATACTGCTGTGTTCAGTATACTCAAGAGCAATAAAAACCTCACGCACCTTATATTCCTGAATAATCTCCTTTATATCATCAATGTAACCCAGATGCTTCAACATAGTGGCCAAAGGATAGTCATTCCCATTGTTGACATTAACAAAGCCCACAAACTTATTACCGGTACCTTGTTTCTGATTTTCAATCTCCTGGTAAATTTCAACCGCTTTATCATTACCTCCTATGATTATTGTATTGAATCCCAACTGTCTGCGATGAATTTTATGGGTTGTAATAGTTGTAATGATCAGCCTGGGAAAATATGTGAGAATGAAATGAAACAGATAAAGAGCAATAAATGATCTGTAATAGTTCGAGTAAGTCACTATTACATCATCCAATAATAGTCCGAAAAAGAGAATTAATACTCCGATAAACGTAATCCGCATAGTGAACCATAACTCTGCAAGCCTCGATTTTCTGAACACCTCCCGGTAATATCCCGAAGCATAATAAAGTATCAGCCAGAATATAGGGATAAAAATCAGTCCCAGATAAAACCTAGGCCCCAATTCCACAGGAATGGAATACATGAATTTAAGAGGTTCAATGTATAGCTTTCTGTAAACATAAAAGCACCCCCAGGCGAGTGAAGCTGAAATCAGATCCGAAAAAAGATACTTAAAAAGTTGTAATCGTCGATTCATATCCGGTGAGATATTCTTCCTTAACCTCTCAACAAATATAGAAATAATGTAAAACTCTTCTTCCTATATTTGATTAATTCCGTTTTTTATTATATTATCTTCCATTTGTATACAGGAATAGTTTATTTTGCAAAAGAATCAGAAAAAATAAGCAGCAGGATGGAAGATACATATTTGCATAAGGGGCTGCGAAAGAAATTGGTTGAAGAGATAAAAGGGAAGGGAATAAAAGATAAAAGAATTCTTGAAGCAATAAATAAGGTACCCAGGCATTTGTTTATGGATAGTAGCTTTGTGCATTTTGCCTATAAAGATCAGGCTTTTCCTATTGCTGCCAATCAAACCATATCTCAACCTTTTACCGTCGCTTTTCAAACTCAACTGCTTGATATTCAGAAAGGGGATAAAGTTCTTGAAATTGGAACAGGTTCAGGATATCAGGCTGCGATACTTTTGGCTTTAGGAGCAAAAGTGTATACAATTGAACGACAGAAAGCACTAAATATAGGGGCCCAAAATCTCTTACCCAAGATAGGTTACCGCCCACATTTCTTTTATGGTGACGGTTTTCAAGGACTTCCCACCTATGCTCCATTTGATAAGGTTATTATAACTGCAGCTTTTAACGAGATTCCTGATAAACTGGTAGAACAATTGAAAGTTGGAGGAAAGATGGTTTTACCCCTTGGAGGAAGAGGCACACAAATAATGACCTTGCTTGAAAAATATTCAGAAAAGGACTATAAAATCTCAGAACATGGTGCTTTTGTATTTGTTCCTATGTTAAAAGGAAAAGTCTAACAGTAGAGATTCTAACACTGATGATAACTATCAAAACCTTTGTTTTCAATTCTTTTCAGGAAAATACATACATTGTATTCGATGAAACAAATAGCTGTGTAATCATTGATCCCGGAATGAATACTGAAGTAGAAGAAAAAGAACTTCACGATTATATTTCAGAACATAAACTTATACCCGAAGCAATAGTAAACACCCACTGTCACGTAGATCATGTCCTGGGTTGCAATTGCGTTAAGAATACTTATGAGGTTCCCTTTTATGCTCATGAATCTGAGAAAATCTTAATCGATGGAGCCAAAGCATTTGCAGAGTTTTTCGGGATGAAAATTGAACAACCTCTTCATCCTGATTATTATTTGCAAGACGGAAGCAGATTTACATTTGGAGAATCTGAATTGGAGATTTTACATGTGCCGGGACATTCCCCCGGAAGTCTCGTTTTTTTTAGTAAAACAGCTAATATAGCTATTACAGGAGATGTACTGTT
This sequence comes from Bacteroidales bacterium, assembly GCA_030626465.1. Lineage (GTDB taxonomy): Bacteria > Bacteroidota > Bacteroidia > Bacteroidales > UBA10428 > UBA10428. The sequence continues at coordinate 5,980 of DAOUOU010000011.1, read as the reverse complement.
TAAAGGTAGTATTGGCAGAACAGATCTTCCCGGAGGTAATCTGAATTTACTAATTGATGGTATTAAATCCAAACTCTTAACCTTACCACCGGAGGTTGCAGTTTTCCCGGGCCATGGACCACATACTACAATAGGCCATGAACATGATACAAATCCTTTTTTAAAATAGACTCAATAATCAAATTTGGAAAGAATTGCTTAAAACATTAATTCATGTCAGCCGATAATTTTATAAACCGGCATATCGGACCCCGGAGAGAGGAAATTCCTGATATGCTTACCACTGTGGGAGTTAAAACCCTTGAGGAACTAATTGATAAAACAGTCCCGTCTAATATTCGCTTAAGAAAATCGCTTGCTCTGCCTGAAGGAATGTCAGAGTATGAATATTTCAAAAAAATCAAGAGAATAGCATTAAAAAACAAGGTTTGTAAATCTTATATCGGTACCGGATATTACAATACTATATTTCCAGCTGTTATTCAACGGAATATATTGGAAAATCCAAGCTGGTATACCTCATATACTCCTTATCAGGCTGAAATATCGCAGGGCAGACTTGAAGCTTTATTAAATTTTCAGACCATGGTCACCGATATCACAGCGATGGAAATTGCAAATGCCTCACTTCTTGATGAAGCAACAGCTGCGGCAGAGGCTATGACCATGTTATTTAATGCAAGATCAAGAAAACAGATAGCAGAAAATAGAACCAGGTTTTTTGTGGATGATAATACCTTTCCGCAAATAGTAGAGGTTCTGTCAGCCAGGGCAGAACCGCTTGGAATAGAGTTAGTTATAGATTCTTATTCCAAAATACAATTGAACAGTGATTACTTTGGCATATTTTTACAATACCCCTCAAACGACGGAGAAATTCGAGACTATTCTGATATTGTGAACATGGCCCATACGAATGAATGTACTATTTCTGTTGCGGCTGATCTGTTAAGTTTAATGCTGCTGATACCACCCGGAAAATGGGGTGCAGATGTTGTTGTAGGTTCAACGCAACGTTTCGGATTGCCCATGGGTTTTGGAGGGCCACATGCTGCATTTTTTGCCACCAAAGAAATATTTAAAAGGTATATACCTGGTCGTATTATTGGCGTATCAAAAGACAAATACGACAGATTTGCCTTACGAATGGCACTTCAAACCCGTGAACAACATATAAAAAGGGAGAAAGCAACCTCAAATATTTGTACTGCTCAGGCCCTGCTGGCAATAATGTCTGGAATGTATGCGATTTATCATGGCCCCGAAGGACTTAAAAGAATTGCATTACACTGTCATCAAACGGCTGGAGCTTTGAGTCACACTCTAACCGAAATGGGTTACAAACAATTGAATAAGGATTATTTTGACACCCTAAGAATACAATTACCTGATAACATAACTCAACCTGATGTGCAAATACAAGCATTAGAACGCAACATCAATTTTAGGTATTTTAATGATAACTCTATTGCAATCAGTATTGATGAAACAACAGGTATTGATGATCTTAATAAAATTATTGAGGTATTTGCCACAGCTTTAGTAAAACCTTTTACAAAAGTCCATAAAATTCAAGATCAGTTGTATTTCAACCCGGCTTTCAAAAGGAAAAGCTCTTTTCTGACATTGGATATATTTTCAAAATACCATTCAGAGACCGAATTGATGAGGTATATAAAACATTTGGAGCGGAAGGATCTCTCACTAACTGATTCTATGATCTCACTTGGTTCCTGCACTATGAAATTAAATGCTGCAATTGAACTGCTTCCTGTTAGCTGGCCTGAATTTGGCGAAATTCATCCATTTGCCCCTATTAATCAAACTAAAGGTTATCAGCAACTTATTCATGAATTAGGAAAGATATTAAAAGAAATTACAGGTTTCGAAGCCATCTCTTTTCAACCCAACTCAGGGGCAGCAGGGGAATATGCTGGTTTAATGGTTATCAGAGAATACCATAAAAAAAATGGGGAATCTCGTCGGAACATTGTGCTAATTCCTGCGTCAGCTCATGGAACAAATCCAGCCAGTGCGGTTATGGCCGGAATGAAAGTTATTATAGTAGACTGTGACGAGCGTGGAAATATTGATATTCATGATTTGAAGCAAAAAGCAGAATTATATGCTGATAACCTGGCTGCATTCATGGTAACCTACCCATCTACTCATGGTGTGTTCGAACAAAATATAAAAGAAATGACTGCTGCTATTCATAAGTACGGAGGTCAGGTTTACATGGACGGAGCAAACATGAATGCTCAGGTGGGCCTGACTAATCCTGCACAAATTGGAGCAGATGTTTGTCATTTAAATCTACACAAGACATTTGCAATTCCTCACGGAGGCGGAGGACCGGGAGTAGGCCCTATTTGTGTCGCCAGCCATCTTGTCGAGTACCTGCCTTCTCATCCGGTTGTAGAAACCGGTGGAACAAATGGAATTAAAAGTATTTCCTCAGCCCCATGGGGAAGTGCCAGTATTCTTACTATTTCTCATGCCTATTGTATGCTTTTGGGAGCTGAAGGTTTAACTCAATGCTCAAAAATAGCAATATTAAATGCAAATTACCTCGCTAGTTGCCTGAAAGACAAATATGGTATATTATACACCGGAGAAACAAATTTTGTTGCTCACGAACTGATTCTCGAATGTCGTCAATTTAAGAAAATGGCTAATGTCACAGAGGCTGATATTGCCAAACGATTAATGGATTACGGATTTCATGCACCAACACTTTCATTCCCCGTACATGGTACATTAATGATAGAACCCACGGAAAGTGAATCCAAAACAGAACTCGATCGTTTTGTCGATGTAATGCTGTCTATACATAATGAGATCTTAGAAATCAGCAAAGATCAGGAACCAGATAATGTACTGAAAAATGCTCCTCATTGTCTTGAGGAAGTTTGCAACAACGAGTGGACTCATAAATATAGCAGACAAAAAGCTGCCTTCCCAATGAGTTGGCTGCACTATAATAAATATTGGCCACCGGTTTCACGTATTGATGATGCTTACGGCGATAGAAATCTTATTTGTACCTGTGAGCCATTAGCTTATTATGGAATTGAATAATATCATTGAAAATCATAGCTTTGAGGGTTACTATCTGCATAATAAGAGAATAAACAAGTTGAATCAAAATAATAAATACCCCGGAAAAGAGTTGCTAAGAGGTATTATTAACAATGATGCCGGAATCTTGGACTATGTGTATAAGGAAAATTTCAGAGCAGTAAGGCATCTAATAATTACAAATAGCGGAACAGAGGAGGATGCAAGTGACATTTTCCAGGAAAGTTTAGTAGTACTTTTTAGAAAGATAAGGGATAAAAATTTTGAACTTACAAGTTCTTTAAACACATTCATATATTCTATTGCTCGGTTAACATGGCTCAAAGAGCTGGAAAACAGGAACAAACGAGTTGAATTTGTCGATACAGATGATTCATTTCAAGACAAAGAGCTGGAAGTTATTGATGTGATTGAACGTAACGAGAAATTACGGTTGTATAGGGAGAAGTTTGAGGAACTAAGCGATAATTGCAAAAAGGTATTGCGGATGTTCTTAAATAGTATCCCCATTAAAGAAATCACTAAAACAATGGGGTATAGTTCAGATCAACACACAAAAAATCGCCGTTTCAGATGCAAAAAATCACTGATCTCAAAAATCAGGAAAAGTAGTAAATATAAAGAGTTAGGTAATGAAAAAAACAAAGATGATAGAGACATACCTCGATGGTAGTATGGATATATCGGAAAGAAAGAAAATTGAGGTATTGTTAAGTAAGGATAAGAAATTCTATGATGAATTGGAAATTCACAGAGATATCAACGAATCCATTTCTGATGATGAAGTATTTGAATTTCGAAAGATTGTCGCTTCCGTGATAAATAACAACAACAAGGGGATGAAAAAAGATGATCAAAAATCAAAAATCATAAGGTATATTAAATATCCTGTTGCTGCATCTATCCTGTTGCTTATTGGGCTTAGTTTAATACAAATATTCTCACTAAAATCTTCTAACGATTTATACCTTAAGTATTATAAACCATATCAAACTGATATTGCAACCCGTTCATTAAAAGTATCGTCAGACAAGATTCAATTATCATACCTGTTGTATCAGGAGGGTAATTATGAAACATCGTTTGAATTATTAAGAAACTACATCGAAAAAAAATTCAATAATCAAACTGCACGATTCTACTATGGTATGAATGCAATTGAGCTTGAAAAATATGATCTTGCCATATCAGAATTAATCATAGTGGAACAGGATCCATCATCACCTTTTTCACTACATGCCAGATGGTATCTGGCTATGATGTATTTGAAAACAGAACAAACAAACGAAGCAAAAAAATACCTGGCAATTTTATCAGGTGAAGAAAGCATGTACAGTGAAAGAGCAAGAATGATACTTAAAAAACTAAAACCTTAGTTTACGCTTAATCCAAAACACGGCGAATAACAATGCAATGGATGTAATCAATACGCTTATCCAGCGATTACTCTTTGTGGCAAAATATATCGGATTGCCAATACTTACATAGCCGGCCCAGTAATAAGGATGTGCCTTTACCGGATCTCCCTTCTTCAGAAAATCGGCTTTTGATTTCTGCAGGGCGATATCAACAGGATAACCTTCAGATAAATAATAGTAATACCGGTCCATTATACTGGCACTGGATTTATCTGCTACCGACCATTGAGTGATAATTACATTTTTCACTCCGGCAAGAAGAAAAGCACGTGCAATACTAAATACACCTTCACCTTTTGTCAGCTTTCCCGATCCGGTATTACATGCACTCAACACCATCATGCTTGCCCCTATTTCCCTTGAATACACTTCATAGGCATGTAATTGTTCTCCATATTCCTTAAAGTTCGAAGAAAACAGGAGTTTCGAGTTCATTGGTTCCTTGTTATCAAGAAGTGCATGCATCGCTAAATGTACTATATCATTTTTCATACTCGCTTTAAAGAACTTATTCTTGCTTGCCTTTTTTCCTGTGTATACTGTACCTTTGAAATACTTTTTTGCTGACATAACTTCCTCGTAAGCGCCCGGAAGAACTCCTAAATAAGTATAAAGAGAATCCGGATCAGGTCTGTTCATTGTATTGTTATACTCTGGAGAAAAACCAGCATAGTGTGGCCTTCCTTTTAGAGGTTCTTTATTATCAGTTAATTGCGAAGCAGAATACAAATAACTAATCGAATTTGTATTGATCAGATAGGGAAGGTCAGAAAATGTATACCTAACATCAATAGAATCAATATTTTCAGTAACCAGAGTCTCAAACGGAATAAGATTCAACTCACCATCAGCAACAATAAGTAGCCTTTTATTTTTGATCAAATGTTCAACCGGTTTTAAGGTAAGCTTATACAACTCGTATGATTGCCTTGCATAATTAATAATTAATTGTTCTGAGAAATCGCCATACTTCATGTTCTCAAAAAAAGCTCTGTACTTTAATACCGTCTCTGGAAAATCTCTTGAAATTGGCTTGTAGATCAATTGTACCGTATCTTTGTCAATATAGAACAGAAAGAAGGCATTAAAAGTGAATTGGTATTCCAAAAAGGCCTGAGATGGTTCAAGCATATCCTGTATCTGGTGAATGGAAATATGGTTTTTATTTTTCTTAAGCTCTGCATATTTTGGAAAGTCTTTTTCCAGTTTGCTGATGAAGTCCTCATAACAGCGGAGTTTTTCTAAAATATTGTTAATAATAAAATCTTCTGATCGATTATTGCTATATATTTCATTATATCTAAGAGTATATTGAAGTGTGCCAATTTCCTTTCGCAGTTGTTTTGATTCCTCAATTATTTCTTCGGGAATACCGGCCATTCTTTTGGCAAGTTCATCCGAAATAAAGTTCTTCAGCATATGTGCCCTGCTTTTTTCCGAGACCTCGAACAATTCCATAATAAGTGAATCACTGCGATTGA
>DAOUOU010000023.1 GCA_030626465.1 Bacteroidales bacterium | reverse complement strand
GTTCCAACTCATCAATTAACCAATTAACCAATTACACAGTTACACAATTACACAGTTACACAGTTACACAGTTACACAAATAAACCTCCTCAATCCCTCAACCCCTAAACCCCTAAACTCCTCAACATCTCATCATAAACTTCATTTAATCAATTCACCAGTTCACCGATTCATCAATTAATCACATCCTCACTATTAATTGTTAAATAATATTTTTAATTATTTTATGTTTAGAATGTACGCTTATTAACTTTGAACTTTGAATATATTGAATTGAACAATGTCAGGAAAAGCAGGAAAGGTAAAATCTAAAAAGAAGTCAATAAAAAGAAAGGGTATCATTGGATTTGTTCGGGACGAACGATTTAGAATTCTAATGGCATTCCTTTTTATTGGTTTTTCTTTCCTTCTTTTGGTTTCTCAGATATCCTATTTGTTTAGCTGGAAAACTGACCAGAGTTTCGCATGGGATTATGCCTGGACAAATCCTGAAGTTAATGTAGAAAACTGGGCTGGCAAAACAGGTGCGTTTCTTGCAAATCTTACGATTAATAAATGGTTTGGTATAGCGTCATTTTCCTTTCCTTTCCTTTTTATGCTGTACGGATTAAGATTTATAAACATTAAGTTGCTTCACTTTGGAAAAACATTATTCACAACTCTCTTTACTGTTATTGTATTATCCATATGGTTAAGTTATTTCTCAGAATCGAATGCAGTACTGGGATCAGGACCAGGAGGAAGACATGGTCATTATATGAGCATTTTCCTGATCAGTTTATTTGGCAGAATTGGTGCATTTTTACTTCTTTTTATTGTATCAATAGGAGTTGTACTTTTTGCATTTGAAAAATCTCTCCAGTATATTAAGAACTTCCTCGGGAACTATATTCGGTTTTTTAACAAGGAAAAGTCAAAAGATAACATTATCCTGGATCTTGAATTTGATAGATCAGGAAACAAAGATTCAAAGGATAATGAGGTTTATGAAGATGATGAAGATCTTGTTTTTGAAACTGAGTTCCCTCAAAGAGAAAAAACGTCGGATACAAACAAATTCACAGTAAAACGTGCATCAGACGAGTCAGAATCTGATAACCTGGAAAAGGATGATGTACAACTTACGGTCGAATCTCAAGGTATCGAAGAGAAAGAAGGAGAGTTGAACAGCAATCTGCCTCTGGAAGACTATGATCCTACACTGGAATTATCATCCTTTGAGATGCCATCGATCGATTTGCTTGAAAAACATGTATCAGGCGACTTAACAGTCACCAATGAAGAATTAATCAGCAACAAAAACAAGATTGTTGAAACATTAGGACATTACAAGATTCAAATAGATAAGATTAAGGCTACTATCGGTCCTACCGTTACCTTATATGAGATAGTCCCTGCTCCGGGTGTTAGAATATCAAAGATTAAAAATCTGGAAGACGATATTGCACTCAACCTGTCAGCACTTGGCATCAGAATAATCGCACCTATTCCTGGCAAAGGAACTATTGGTATTGAAGTCCCAAACCAGACCCCTGAGATTGTCTCTATGCGTTCCATGATTACATCCAAGAAATTTCAGGAAGCAAATTTTGATCTTGCAATTGCATTGGGCAAGACCATTTCGAACGAGACTCTTGTATTTGACCTTGCAAAAATGCCACACCTGCTGGTTGCAGGTGCAACGGGACAGGGAAAATCTGTTGGTTTGAATGTTATCATCACTTCATTACTTTACAAAAAGCATCCGTCTCAGTTGAAGTTCGTGCTGGTTGATCCGAAAAAAGTGGAACTTACACTCTATTCAAAAATTGAAAAACACTATCTGGCTAAAATTCCTGATTCGGAAGAAACAATCATAACGGATACACAAAAAGTAATTTACACGCTTAATTCACTGACCATTGAAATGGATCAACGGTACGATCTGCTAAAGAAAGCACAGGTACGAAATATTAAAGAATACAATCGTAAGTTTATTAAAAGAAGATTGAATCCTGAATATGGCCATAAATACATGCCCTATATAGTGGTTGTTGTGGATGAGTTTGCAGATCTTATTATGACTGCCGGACGTGAAATAGAGACTCCTTTGGCTCGTTTAGCCCAATTGGCAAGAGCTATCGGTATTCATCTTGTTATTGCCACACAACGACCAACAACCAATATTATTACCGGGGTAATAAAAGCAAACTTCCCGGCCAGAATTGCTTTCAGAGTAACTTCCATGATTGATTCACGAACAATACTTGACACGCCAGGGGCAAATCAACTGGTCGGTCGTGGTGATATGCTTTTTGCTCCCGGCAGTGATTTAATCAGATTACAATGTGGATTCATTGATATTCCGGAGATGGAACGAATTACTGAATTTATCGGTCAGCAGCCATCTTATCCTACACCATTCCTTCTGCCTGAATACGTTGATGAGAATGCCGGAGATGGTCATTTGGACATTGATCTTTCAAAACGAGACAATTTATTTGATGATGCTGCACGGTTGGTTGTTGCGCATCAACAAGGATCAACATCACTAATCCAAAGAAAATTTTCAATTGGTTATAACCGTGCAGGCCGGATTATTGACCAGCTTGAAGCTGCTGGTATTGTTGGCCCCTTTGAGGGCAGTAAAGCGAGACAGGTACTGTTTCCTGATGAATATTCTTTGGAACAATATTTGAATTCCCTGGAAATATAAACACTTTGAACATGAAGATAATTGCAGTAATAAGTCTGATCATGCTGGGTATATATACTTTAAAGGCTCAGCAGGACCCTGAAGCTAAAAAAATTCTCGATCGGGTAGCAGAAAAAACGAAGAATTATTCTACAATACAGGCAGATTTTGAACTTATAATCGAAAACAGGCGCGAGAATAAGATAACTAAGACAACCGGCCTGATCAAGATAAAGGGAGATAAATATTACATGGAATCGATGGGCTCAAAAGTATATTTTGATGGCTCTACATTATGGACATTCCAGGAAGACATAAACGAAGTAACCATTTCTGCTCCCGACCCTGATGATGATGATTTCGTGGAGAACCCATCAGAAATATTTGATTTCTATAACCGTGATCTCAAGTACCAACTGACAGGAGAAGTGAAACTCGAGGAAGGATGGATGCATACGATCGACCTGTTCCCAAAAAATCTTCAACAACCTTACTCTCGTTTCAAAGTCCTTATAAAAAAAGATACGGATGAACTTTTTTTGATTACCGCGGTAGGAAAAGATGGAATTGATTACAGTGCCTCAATAACAAACACAAAGTATAACGAGAACCTGGAGGATAGTATTTTCAAATTCTATCCTGAAAAATACAAAGGTATTGAAGTAATTGACCTTAGGTTCTAAATACTATTTGGGATAAGAAATGCGTGCGTGATAAATATTTTTTAACCTTATCTTGAATACTTCTTTCACTGCCTTAATATCAACATATGTGATGGGAGCCTCTTCAAACTGTCCCTGCTTAAGTTGTTTTGAAATAACTTTCTCAACCAGTTCATTGATTGTTTCCTGACTATATTCCTGCAAACTTCGCGAAGCTGCCTCAACAGCATCAGCCATCATCAATACTGCCATCTCTTTCGAAAACGGTTTTGGCCCGGGATAACTGAATTTACTAACATCAACTTCTTGTTCAGGGTATGTTTTAATGTATGATTTATAGAAATACTGAACAGTTGTTGTACCGTGATGTGTGCAGATAAAATTAATAATTGCCTCAGGCAAATTATTCTTCCTTGCTAATTCAACTCCTTTTTCCACATGATTGATAATGGTTTTGGCGCTTTCTTCAAAGGCAAGATTATCGTGCGGGTTTATTCCGGAAGTCTGATTTTCAATAAAAAAAATAGGATCGTACATTTTGCCAATATCATGATACAATGCGCCTGTTCTCAATAGCAATGGATTGCCTCCAATACGATGTATCGCTTCTTCAGACAGATTGGCAACCTGGAGTGAATGCTGGAAAGTTCCGGGAGCAATTTCAGCAATTTTCCTCAATAGAGGCTGGTTCGTGTCAGCCAGCTCCATTAAAGTGGTGTCAGAAAGAAAACCAAAAGTTTTTTCGAAAACATATATCAGTAAAAATGAGATCAGAATGAGCATGCCATTCAGACCAAAATTGGCAAAGTAATCTAATTTAAGCTGGGTGAAACTGCCTTCATGTACTACAGTAATGCCAATATATGCCATACTATATGTTATTACCACAAGCAAGGCTGAAATAAAAAATCTGGATCGTCTGTACAGATTAGTTAAGCTAAATATTGCGACAATACCTGCTAAGATATTCAGTACAATGAATTCATAACTATTCGGAGCAATAAAACCAATAATCAAAGTGGTGAGAACATGAACGAATACAGCAACGCGTTCATCGAAGAAAGTACGCAAAATAATTGGTAGTATGGTAAATGGAATGATGTAAAAACTTACCTTTTCTACTTTAGCAATGGTGCTGGCAACAAATATCATCAGCACCATCATAAACAGAATGAACGAGGTTTTTATCAAATCACGCAAGAGTTCCCTTCTGAAATTATACAGAAAGACATATATGAGAATCAGTGAAAGAAGAACAATTATTAGTTTTCCCGAGAGTACCAAAAACTTGTTCACATTTCCCTGTTGTTCATTATAGGTTATTTTAAGCGATTGAAGAATTTGAAATTTTTCTAATGTTACTATCTCTCCTTTAGAAATAATCAACTCTCCCTGCTGAATCATTCCTTTTTTCATGGAAATTTCAGACAATCTCTCGGATTTTTCTCTCTCTGAGACTTCGCTATTATAAAATACATTTGGTATGATAAACCTATCTATCTCAAACTGATCAAAAAATTTGTTGTACCTTGAAATATTCCTGTTTGAATTAGAAGCAATATCTTCCTGAATTTTTTCTTTTAGAAACTTGTAAGCCGTTTTTGAAGTAAACAACTCAGAGCTGTTCTTTTCCTCTGCTATGTTTCCCCTCATCAGCACAATATAGCCGGAACCGTCAAAAGACACATCACCTTCGGGTAATTCAACAATCCCTTTAAGATATACTTTCTCAAGAAAATCGTAGATGAAATTATGATAATAATCCTGCAATCCACGCAAGGAAACATACCTGCCACTTTCGTAATATTTATCTTCAGTACTGATACTATATTCTTTAAGTGAGTACTCCACCCATTCTTTCTGAAAGCTATCTTTAAACTTATTCAATTGTTCTTTAAACTGATAAGGATCAAAAGTGTAATACAACTTCAAATCACTAAGTGTTGAGTCCATTTCGGCCTGGTATTCCTCGTCGGTTTTATAAATTGAAAATTTAAAAGGTGCTGTCAGGTTTTCCTTTTTCCACGGACTGCCAATCTGAAATTCGTAAGTGAACTTTCGCTCACGCGGCATCATATAGGTTATTAAGAGAAAAGTCAGAATAAAGACTAGAATTGTCCCTATATTTTTATAATTGCTGATTATTTTTTCGTAGATGGATAACATACTCAAATACAATATTACGTATTAAAAATACCAAATTTTATTCAAGCTATAACACGAATGGAGAAATATAAATTGCTGGCATTTTAATAATCCATTAACACTATTGCAAAAAATATGTTTAATTTCCCTATTATTGGTTTACTATTTTATATCTATAACAATTGTTGTCCGATTAAAATCTGTTAATCACCTACGGTGAATTTGGTAAAATATGTATACGGTTCAACTACAATACTTTATCCCCTGCCTGACTGCGTTTTCGGCAGGCAGGGCCGACGGCGAATAGCTCGTAGAGTTTATACTATTGTAGACAGAAAAAGTACCCTATCCTTTTACCTCGTAGAGGTTAAACCCTTACAGCACAGTCATTCCGGCTATTCAAGAATAACATTCTCTGGACACCTGTAATCTATAACAATGAACCGGATCGTTTGTCTTCAACCCCTGATGCCCATCAGATATGAACCTGATCACAGGTCGGAACAGGTCAGTCAGTTGCTTTTCGGGGAAACAGCATTAATACGGGATAAAAAAGACGAATGGATAAAAATAAGAACAGATTTTGACTCTTATTCGGGATGGATAGAGAAGCGATCTGTTGATTTTTTCTCTCAGAAAGAAAAAAATAAAATCACAAAGATTATTAGCAAACCTGTTGCCTTAATCAAAAAAGGAGAAGAAAATATGTACATTGCTGCTGGCTCTGAGATCCCATCGGCAATTCAAAATGGTAAATTTACCCTGGCAGGTAAAACATTCCTCTTAAAAGAGTACCAGGAACTAACAACACCCTCAAATTCAGCAAACCTTATCCATGCTTCAAAGCAATTCTTAAATGCCCCTTACCTTTGGGGAGGACGAACAGTTTTTGGCTTTGATTGTTCCGGGTTTGTTCAGGTAGTATTTAAAATCAACGGAATAGGTCTTCCCAGGGATGCAAAGGATCAGGCATTGAAGGGTAAATCTGTTGAAAGAATTGAAGATGCTCTCCCGGGTGATGTCCTTTTCTTCGTAAATGATAAGAAAGAAATTTCTCATGTTGGCATTTATCTGGAAAAAGATACAATCATACATGCATCAATATCGGTGAAATTTGATCCAGTTGATCAAAAAGGTATTTATAATGCTGATCTGAAAGAATATACACACAAGCTATATTGCATTAAACGATACCTGTAAGGCAGGATCAGACCAAACGTTATTTGAATTAGTTATTGGAATAATACTATTTATATCAGGAGATCATACCAGCGCAAACTGTTTCATTTGTACCTTCATCCACAAGGATAACGCTTCCTGTCACCCTGTTTATCTTATATGAATCATAAATAATTGGTTTTGCTGCACGAATAGTCATCTGACCTATCTCATTAAGGTTAACAGTCTTATCTTCCAGGTTTTTCTCAAGATTATTCACATTCACCTTGAAATCAACTGTTTTCACAATACAACGGGATTCGTTTGTGGTATGCCTGAGAATATATTTACCACCAGGGATCAAAGCTTTTTCATTCAACCAGCAAAACATTATGGTAATGTCCTGGCTGACGTGAGGAAGGTTATTTTCAGCAACAATCATATCTCCCCTGCTAATATCAATATCATCTTCAAGAGTCATAACTATTGACTGGGGAGGATATACTCTTTTAAGTTTTCCATTCATTGTTTCAATAGATCGAATCTGAGTTGTAAGTCCTGAAGGCAATATAGCAACCCTATCACCGGGGTGAAAAACTCCTCCGGCTACCCGACCTGCATACCCTCTGAAATCGTGGTATTCATCAGATTGTGGTCGAATCACATATTGCACCGGATAGCGAGGATCTTTAAAGTTTCTGTCGTTTATTATATGGATGTGTTCAAGAAGATACATGAGTGTCGGGCCGTCATACCAATCCATATTCTCCGATCGGTCCACCACATTATCACCTTTCAATGCACTGATAGGAACAAAACGTATATCACGCACATCAAATTTATCCGAAACACTTTCGTAGTTTTTCCTGATTTCTTCAAAAACCTCTTCTTTGTAATCAACCAGGTCCATTTTATTGACACAAATGATGATATGAGGTATTTGTAGCAGCGATGCAATAAAAGAATGCCGAAGGGTTTGCTCAGCCACACCGTTTCTTGCATCTACAAGGATTAGAGCCGCATTTGCAGTGGATGCACCCGTTACCATATTGCGCGTATATTGTACATGTCCGGGAGTATCAGCAATGATGAACTTACGTTTTGGTGTTGCAAAATAGCGGTAGGCCACATCTATGGTAATCCCCTGTTCACGCTCTGCTCTTAAACCATCTGTCAGCAACGCCAGATTCACTTGCTCCTCGCCTTTGATTAGACTTGCTCTTTCAATCGCCTCCATCTGGTCCTCAAAAATGGCCTTGCTATCGTATAGCAAACGCCCTATCAAAGTACTTTTTCCATCGTCAACACTTCCGGCTGTTGTAAAGCGAAGGAGTTGCATGTTCAAGTAACCGTCCTGTTTTTCCTGAAATTCTGACATTTGAAATTTAAGTTTCGAGTTTAGTTCTCCTTCGCTCAACTTGCCTTAAACAAGTTAAGCTTCGGCGGGTAAAAGTTTCGAGTCCTATTAATTATTAATTATTAATTTTTAATTCTTAATTACTTAAAAATACCCTTCTTTTTTCCGGTCTTCCATAGCGGCTTCTGATCTTTTATCATCGGCCCTGCCACCTCTTTCTGTCGTTCTTGTTGCTGCTACTTCCCTGATGATATCTTCAAGCGAATCAGCTTTAGAAAGTGTAAGACCGGTACACGTAATATCTCCAATGGTTCTGCACCTTACATCCATTTCTTTTAATGTTTCGGTATCTTTAAGTTTCATAAAGGGAGCCTCTGCCAGCCATACGCCATCGCGAATGAATACTTGGCGCTTATGCGTGAAATACAAATCCGGTATATCTATGTCCTCCATATAAATGTACTGCCATACATCCATCTCGGTCCAGTTACTGAGGGGAAACACCCTGAAATGCTCTCCCATATGCTTTTTGCTGTTAAAAATGTTCCATAGTTCAGGACGTTGATTTTTCGGATCCCATTGTCCAAATTCATCACGATGAGAAAAAAATCTCTCTTTCGCACGGGCTTTCTCCTCATCTCTTCTGCCTCCTCCCAGAGCTGCATCAAATTTCAATTCCTCAATTGCATCAAGAAGAGTGATTGTTTGAAGTACATTGCGACTGGCATTGACACCAGTCTCCTCAACTGCTTTCCCCTGATCGATACTGTCCTGGACATATCGAACAATACATTGAGCGCCAGTATCTTTTGCAAGCTTATCCCTGAATGCAAGTGTTTCCGGAAAATTATGTCCTGTATCAATGTGTAACAATGGAAAAGGAACTTTCGCAGGCCAGAATGCTTTCCTGGCCATATAATACATTATAATTGAATCTTTACCACCTGAAAAAAGTAAGGCAGGACGTTCAAACTGGGCCGCCACTTCCCTTATTATATAGATCGATTCTGCCTCAAGTTCTCGCAAATGATTGATGTTGTATTTTTCCATCTTGTCCTGTTATCATTGATACTTCTAACTCACATCTCATTTTTAATGGTGTGCAAATATAATAAATACTATTGAACATGATTGACTGTGTGAAGGAAGCAGTCGGCACCCTCACTGAACTACTATTTTTGAGCTATATTTTTTGCCGTTTAATTCAGCAGAAAGGATATATGGTCCGGCTCTTAATCTTACCAGCTTAATTTCTTTACGAAAAGTATTTTCGTACTTCTTTGATTTCTCAGTATACACTTTTTCTCCGTTAATAGTAAATATGCTAATAGTAACTTCACCAAAATCTGGTGATTCAACTTCAAGAGTGATAATATCGTCCGACGGATTTGGATATGCACGAAGGATTAAATCATTTTCCAGGTCTGTTTGATCAATTGCCCCGGGATATTGAGGAGCTGTCCAAATTCCTCTTCCATGTGTGGCAACCACAAGTGTGTGGTCCTGAATTATCATCTGCCAGACTGAAACAGCAGGTAAGCCATTGTTGGCATAATGCCATGTATCCCCGTTATCAGTACTTTCATAAATGCCTATCTCGGTACCAGCCCAAATAATGTCTGTATTGTAAGGAAATACCAGAAGCGAATAAATCATTACATCGGGGAATCCATTCGCACTCATACTGTCTACTTTACTATATTCCGAAATATCCTCCCACGACTCTCCGTAATCAGTAGTTCGCACTATTTTAGGTCTTTTGTTCATTGAGAAAAGCATGTAAGCTGTTGCCGGATCGGAAGGATGAGTAGCAATTGAAGTAAGATAGCCCATCTCCCATTCTTCAAAATTACCTACTGCTTCGAATGATTTACCATAGTCTCTTGACAGGAAAACTGAAAGATCAGGATCTTTATACATGCCTGCCCCTGCCCATACAATGCCTTCGTCAGCCAATGAAACTTCAACGTTGTGTGAACTGGTAACCTGGTCATTCACTGCCCAGCCATTTTCAATTTCAATCAATTCCCAATCGTATCTGCCAACACAAAAATTTGTATGCCGGTAAACACCCCTGTCACCAACGGCAAAAACCAGATCAGGATTATCGGGAGAGTTGGACAATCTTGAAATAAAGGGTCCATCGCCCATAATACCATTTGTGGCAGAACGCCATGTTTCACCTCCATCATTCGATAATCTGAAGATATTGTTATAGGAAGATGCCAAAATACGATGAGGATGAACAGGATGCCAGAGAACTTCGAAACCATCGCCCCCTACCCGACTCTCATATTCAGAATCGGCACCTGCAATACCTCCAATTGGAGACTGCCAGGTACCATTATCCTGCATGCCTCCTATATACTCATGACTACCGGGTTTTTTAGCAACACCATAAAATTGCGTTGTCAGATAACCACTGTTTATTTGTTTCCATTTATTTCCCTGATCGGTGGATAAGCCCAATCCCCCGTCATTGGCATCAAGTATTAAGAATTCTTCGTTCTCTTCATCTGTTATTACTATTTCCAGATCATGATGGTCGACATGCAGATCAGCATTACGATTTAGATCGGCCAGTATGGTTGTGCTTGCATCCTGCAGCAAAAGGGTGCCATACAGTACCTTTATCTTTGATTCAGGCAGATTTTTCGGATCCCAAATGCCATCTTCTGCAAGTGTCGGCCAGAAAAAATACATCATCTTGCGATAATGTCCTCCATCTACAGCGATTTCAGGATCAGGTGTTTCACTATACTCAACAGCATGAACAAAAATATATTCTCTCCCGCTGATATTATCGTTGTACACCCTTTCTATTAAATTAAATTTCCCATCCTTCTCCTGGTCCCGGAAAGAAACCATTAACTGCCTGTTGTTCCCGGTATCCCATGCTTCAAAGTCTACTTCAACATAGTCCCGGTATGAATAGTCCTCCGTAGGAACGCCGGCACCCTCTCCTTCAGGTACTGCAAATCTGTATGCCCTTTGAGCTTTCCCCGGGCCAAACCGCAACTCAATGCTGGTAAAATCCTCTTCTTCTATGTCCGCATCTTCTTCCAGTCCGGTAGACATACCTCCTCCCAGTGAGATGCCACCAAAATTCACGAAAGCCATAAATGAACCTGTTCCTGAAGTATCTGTTCTCAGAACCTGCGGATCACTGACCTGGGTTGGGTTTTTAAACTCAATACTACCAAGATCAACACCTCCTATAAACACTTTATTTTTGTCAAAAGGATGTGCCTCTACAACATTATTAAACCATCCCTGGACACCTAAAAAATGAATGAACGTAAAATTATAATCGTATAATTTTTTCCAGCTTTCAGCACCATCATCAGAGATATATACCTGTGTTTCCAAACCGGGAGCTTCCACACTTGTAAATATATAATTCGTGTCAACAGGGCTTACTGTTACTGCAAATCTATATCCTGTTGCTATGCCTTCAATGGCATCAAACCAGGTATCTCCATTATCATACGATTTTATTATGCCCCAGCTATTCACACCTGCATACAAGGTATGAGGATCATCAGGATTAACATCCATATCCTGAACGGCATGACCTGTATGATATTTTTTATCCCAGCTTATTCCGCCATCTGTTGTTTTAAAAATACCTGTGTTCGTAGCAGCAATAACGATATCTTCATTGTCGGGGTCGACAATGATCTTATTGATCCATTTAAAATTTTCATCCTCTATTGTAGCATCTATCTGCACCCAACTCATACCCCTGGTGGTACTTTTGTACATCCCACTGCCGTTCACCATGCCAAAACCGCCATATCCTTCGCCGGTACCTGCATACAATACATTATGATTAGAAGGAGCCATGGCGAGAGCATTGGTAGCCAGGTTAGGCATTGCATCGGTAAGATGTTGCCAGGATGCTCCTCCATTAATTGTTTTCCAAACTCCTCCGCTGGCAGATGCAGCAAACCATGTATTGCTTGACGGATCGTCGGGATCTATGATAACTTCACGGGTTCTTCCGCCCACATTGCCGGGACCTCTATGTGTCCAGTTAAATGTACTTTTTGCATATTTCTCGTAGAACTGACTCTCAAGAGATTTCTGCAACTCGTAATACCTGTAATTGATCTTATACCCGCTGTTTTTTGCCCCAATAGGTGTTGATATCAGCCGGTAAAACTCGTAATAGCCTTCAGGCTTATCGTATCCCAACTCTTCCACATCATTTTCCTGCACTGATCCTGTGAGCGATAAAAAGTCATTGGAAACGCACACGAATATCGCCAGAAGGATCAGGGATAAAAACAACAAACCATATTTTCTCAGGGTATTCCTCATACAATCAATTCTACATTTAATATTCAACCTCTTCAAATCCTGTTTTTCTGTATCCTACAATCAGAACGGTGTCCACTAAAGCTTCATATGCATCATAAAATCCGGCATGCATGTAAATAATATCTTCAATATCTGATTCTTCGAATGATATATTTTCAAAGTACAGAGAGGCAAAAAGATAGGCCAGCTCTATCAAAATAGGATTTGACGTGACATAGCCATCAACACTAACATAATCAATATCATAAGTATTTGTGCTGATTGTCTCCAGTTGCTTTTCCATCTCAGCAAAAAAAGTACTGTCATTATATGCTGCTCTCACCCGTATATCAGCATCATACAATTTGTCAATAATAAGATAACCCTGGTTGGTAGGGTCAAGAGAGGTTACAAGATCATATGGCTTGTATACTATATCTCCAATCTCACCGTCCGGAAATTCAAAAGCAACCCAGTTACCGGCAAGCTTATTGGGATAATCGGGCTGGTATTCAATTTCATAATCCTTCTTTAAGCATGATAAGCAAGCTGTTATCAGAAAGATCGTTGTAAATATCTTGTAGTATTTTTTCATTCTGCTAGTTTTTTTTCCATAATACAGGTATTTCTACTCCCACGTATGGAGGATCAACCAGAAAGATGGTCCATGAGAGTGTGGATCTTGTATAAGTCCCTTCCGACCCGGAATATTTCCCGAAGTATCCTTCTCCATGTATCAATTCCAGTTCATTGTTGCCTAAATCAACAAATTTTCCTTCTATTTTAAAACCTGGGAAACCCAAAACATCATCGCATTCATAAAGACCATTTTTATTAATTTTCTTCACTTTCGTTTCAACCGGTTCCCAGATATTTGTAGTATATGAACCGGAGAGATCGTTGTTGCTTACATCATGATGAGTAATTGCTACTATTCTCTCTGTAACCCCAATAAGCCCGTCATGATTTTGAGCATAATATTGAATCAAATATACACCTGTTTCCGATACATCGACCTCGCCTGCCGAATAAACTGTCAGAGGTACTCCGTCAGAGACTGCTGTTACCCCGGGATCTTCATATTCAATTGTATCTGATCTAAGAAGTGAAATAAACTCACCTCCCTCCAGGCTAAATTCCGGTAAATAGGATATATGAGATACATCTTCTGTAGTGTACCATCTCTCGCAACTCCAAAAGAACAGCAAAGTACTTATCAAATAGTATGCAAAACTCTTCTTCATAGTCATTAATCTTGCTCTGGTTTTGTGTCCCACCATATCTTTTCCCAAACGGATTTGAGTTCGGGAGTGTTGGGATTGCCTGAAATTTCCGATTCTGGAAAGATCAAACGCTTTGGAAACCTGCCGCTTGTAACATTGTTTACTGATATGGTAAAATATCCCGGTTCGTAATCATCGTTATCAGGCAAAACATCGCTTATTGCCGGATAGTGAGTCCGGTTATGCTCGAAAAAAGTTTCAAGACTTTGAATACCTGCCAGAGCAACCCACTTCTGAACAATTATCGTCTCAATGAATGTTTCCAGAGGACTTCCTTCAGAGGGTAATCTATAAGGGCCGTTAGTGAATGCCTCGGCTCTTTCTATAATATCTGTTTCTCCAAGTAAAGGATTAACAGACAGCACTCTCAGAAATGCATCAGTAATTGCTTCATTGTACTTCTCCCTTGCATCAGGGTAAGATCCGGCATTATATCGCAGGATAGCCTCAGCCTGTAAAAAGTTCGATTCGGAGTAGCTCATGAGGTAAACCGGAACTACCGGACTTAGTATAGGTTTCGAATAGCTTGTGTGGTTTGTTCCGGCTGGTTCTTCAGGATCGTTATAATTCCCCTGGACCAGTGATTTGTGTGGGCCCCCGTCAGTAGGAGTGTAAAACATATGATCCAGCCTGTCAAAATCGCTGTTGGTCTGCAGGTAACTATGAAGCGTACGACTCAAAACAAGATTTGGATTACCACCCAATACATTCACCTCTGTTTCATAAAGTGGATTTCTTCTTCCGGTAGCATCCTGAAAATAATTCATCAGTGCATCCGTTGATAAAAATTCAACATCTTCTTCGTATAATTTTTCAATACCTTGTCTGGCGATCTCAGGTCTTTTTTCGCTCTGCCGCAAGTATATTTTAAGTTTTAGAGTATTCGAGAACTCTACCCACAATTCCATTTCTCCACCGAAGATAAGGTCGTTCACTCCCGGTTCCTTCATGTCCTCCTTTTCAAAATCTTTTGCCAGAGCCTTGTCCAGTCTGACAATTAAACTATCATAAACATCCCTGCCATGCTCATAAACAGGAGTCAGATTACCTGTTTCACCCTTAAGTGCATCAGAAAAAGGTATTTCATCGTAAAGATCCGCCAGCATCTGAAAAGTATAAACCTGCAAGACAGTTGCTATCAGATAGTAATTCCATTCTTCTTCTTTCTCCGATTTCATCTTCACGTATTCAAGTGCTTTTAACGCCCCGGCATATAGCTCACCAAACTGTCTGTCGTCGAAACTACTGCTGCTGATATCGTAGGCGTCAATGCCGGCATACTGCGAGGCCCCCGGTGATTGCGTCCAGTGTTGCGACCACAAGGCTCCCAGCACCTGGTACCTCCCACCCGTAACATAGGCAATCGAAGAAATGCCCGAAGGAAGAACTGTCTCAAAATCTACCTGATCTTCAGACGGGTTGTTAGGATTCTGGTTAACATCAAGCCACTCTTCGCAACTGATACATAGCAGGATAGAGAGTACAAATATGGTATATCTGATCTTCCTCATTAAAAAATCACTCTTAAATTAAAAGAAATGCTTCTGGTTGAAGGTTGTGCTCCGTATTCACCGAAATCAGCCTGAAGATCATTTCCAAAAGTTGTCAGTTCGGGATCAATATAGGACTGATTTCCGGGTGTCCAAAGCAAAAGGTTCCTTCCAGCAATACTTAAGTTCATCCTACTAACGGGAACTTTCTCAAAGTATTTCGCAGGAAAGGAATAGGAAAGAACTACTTCTCTTAGTTTCACAAAAGATTTAGGGATAAGTGACGCACCATCAAGCTGACTCCCTCCATTTCCCCAATATTCAACCAGATGAATACGGTCAATTGGCTTTGTATTCACCTCGTACAGGGGATCACCATTCTCATCGGTACCCGTTTCAACCACCGAATTCGGGATAATGAAAGGTTCACGATCGTTATATAGGGTTGCCGGAACGGTACCTGCCCATAAGGTTATATCTTTGGTACGGGAGTACATGATACCCCCCTGCCGGAAATCGAATCTAAAAGACAATGATATATTCCTGTATGTAAACTGGTTAGAGATCCCGCCGTAATAGTTGTATTGTGAATTTCCGTATATCACCAGACCTTCATCAGCAACAGGTAATCCCTGATTGTCAACAACCATTTTACCATCACTTGTATACCTGGGAGCCCTGGCTTCAAAAACACCAATTGGCATACCGGGAATTGCAACCCAGTTGATCTGCTGGCCCCCGTCTATTCTTAATGCATTTAATTCGGCTTTTTCTAGCTGATTATTCAGGTAATTAAGTTCGTTATTGTTTTTCGTGTAATTGACTGATATTGTCCATTCAAAATTATTGGCACGAACAGGAACAATCCCAACCAGCGACTCAATGCCGTGGTTGGTTATTTTACCAAGGTTCTGCATCTGAAATCTGTAACCGGATGAATAGGGCAATGGCGAAGGCCATATCAGATTTGTGGTTGATTTGTGATAGTAAGCAAAATCAATGGAGAACCTGTTGTTGAAAAAGCGCAGATCAGCACCTATTTCATATTCGTCAGTAATTTCAGGGGTAAGGTTTTCATTTGCCATCAGGTCCCCTACATCATACGAGTTCACAGAACCCAGCGCACCAGAAAGAGGATAGGTTAAATAGCCGAAGCCATCGCTATGAAATCCCTGTTGAAATACAGAATACACCTGGTAGGGAGGAGCATCATTCCCTACTCTCGCCCAGCTTATTCTTACCTTACCATAGGTCAGGATATCTTTTATGGAAGGCATTAATTCCGTAAAAATTAAGCCTGTATTGGCTCCGGGAAAAAAGTATGAATTATTCTTTGCAGGTAGTGTTGAACTCCATTCATTGCGTGCTGTGAAAGACAGGAACCAAAAATCCCGGAATGCGATATCTGCGCTCCCAAAAAGTCCCACCATTCTTCTGATTGCCGAAGCTTCACCGGCAATGGGCTGTTCCACGCTGTTGGAAAGATTAGTAAAGCCTGTAAGATACAAATACTGTACGGAGGCACTCGCAGCTCTCGAAGTGCGTTGATTCAGAGAATGTCCCATCATCAGGTTGAAATCCCAATTTTTAACTTCTTTGGTATAATTCAGGATAATATCGCTGTTGACTTGCATCTGATACAAAGAACTTTCACGTACCAATCCGGGGTCAAAGACAGCCGCAAACTCGTTGTTCCCGGATGGTTCGACCCTGCTTCGCCATGTTTTTCTGTGCTCGTTTGAAACATCACCACCCATACGCCATTTCAGGGACAAATCGCTGTAAAAAGAATAATCGAAATCAAAGCTGCCAAATATCCTGTCCTCATTGTTTTTGTTCCCGTTATTCTGAAGGATATGATATGGATTTACGGTATACAAGGAGTAATGATTATCGATGGTATTCCATTCTTCGTCCAGATCTGCAAGCTCTCTCAGGCTTATATCCCGGGGTGTTTGCATAACCTGGTTATAAACTGATTGTTCTCCCTGCCCCGTCGGAACAAAGCTGTTCAGTTTCTTGATGTAATTGAATGATGCCGAAGTTTTAAAACGTTTTGAAATTTGGTGTGATGCACGCAGGGAAATCGTATGTTTCGTATAGTTATCGGCATTTGTTGGAAAAATCCCATCCCAAAATATGTTTGAGTATGAGAAGTAATAGGTAGTCTGTTCGTTACCTCCGCTTAAGGAAATGGCATTGCTGATGCTTCTTCCGGTTTCAAAAAACTCTTTAACATTATCAGGAAGAGGTCGGTACGCTTTGATACGATAGGCACCATCTACCTCATGACCCCATGGACGAAACCTGTGATCGAATTTCGGACCCCAGCTCGTATTCTCATACAGTACGTGATTTCCATAAATACCCTGTCCGTACTCATTCTGATACTGTACCAGTCGCAGGGGCCGCTCGAAGGTTAACGAAGAATTGAAAGTTACCTGTGTCTTTTTACTTTTTTCCCCTCCCTTTGTAGTAATAACAATTACTCCGTTTGCAGCCCTGGAACCATACAGAGCAGTTCCAGACGCACCTTTGAGAATGGATACCGACTCAATATCTTCCGGATTCAGGTCGTTTACTTTATTTCCAAAATCAGTGCCTCCGTTTATCGAACTGCTGCCCGACTGAGAATTGTTAACCGGAACACCATCAATAACAAACAAAGGCTGATTGCTCCCGGTAAGAGAAGAGACCCCCCGTACAAGTATCCGTGTTGATGCACCCGGGGCTCCGGATGCTGAGGTAATATCGACCCCCGCAACTTTGCCCTGTAATGCGTTCAGTACACTACGGTTATTTCCTTCGGTCAGCTCTTCACTGTTTACGGCGGTTACCGAATAGCCCAGGGATTTAGCGTCCCTTGATATTCCAAGAGCAGTAACGACCACTTCATCAACTGTATATACTTCCGGCTTCAGAACAATATCTATTGTTACCCTGTCCCCAACAACCATATATTGTGTTTCCATCCCCACAAAACGATATTCGAGCGAAGCTGTATCAGAAATGATGTCAATGCTATAAAAACCATCAAGATCGGTTATTGTACCTTGCGTAGTACCTTTTATCACAACTGTTACTCCGGGAACAGGAAGATTATCACCGGCACTGGTTACAGTTCCTGATATCACACGCTGCTGGGCTTGTAATAAAGAAGAATACAAGAAAGCGGTGAGGAAAAATCCTATGTATTTGCAGCGCGAAATACTCATTGTTGAGACTGATTGTCCAAAACTAGAAAAAATGTTTTACTTATCGACCCGTACAAAACGAAAAAAGTTATCCTTTTATTGGGCAATTCTTTGCATGAGTTAAATTTACAGAAGAAATATTATGCCATAGCTTACTTTATTGGTTAAGTTTTGAATCCTGTTTCAGTAAGTTTCTTTCCTGGCATAAGGTTTGAACAGCTGTAGTGCATCAGAAATTTTGAAGCAAGAGTAAACAAAAACAGTCCATTTGGAGTTTAGATTTGAAATGAGGTGTACATCTAAAGCAATAGTAAAATTTGTTTTTTCGTTTGAATTCATTAGATTTAGACTGTTACAGACATTAACAATAAAAGAATTATGAAAAGAATAATAATAGTATTGGCGATTTTAATTTACCCGGTTACCCTGACATTTGCCCAGCTATCAGAAGGAGGACAGCCACCAAGCTTTGATCTTCCAAATGCAAAGACCAGCAAGGAAATTAATGATTATACCTTACGCATATGGAGAACCAAAAAGCTTATTCGTGAGGATGAAAATGCGGGTGCACCGCTTCGTTATTCAGTTTACAAAACCGTAACTATTGATATCAAAGATAAAGGAACACTAACTGAAACAAAAGACGGGAGCATATGGCAATACGGTATCGAGTCAAAGAATGCAAAATCCATTGGATTGATATTCAGTCAGTACAAACTCCCTCCCGGAGCCAAACTATTTGTTTATAATAAAGAAAAAGAATTGATTTATGGCGCATTTACAGAGAAAAACAATAAGCAAAAGGGGCATCTGGCAATCGCTGAATTTCCAGGCAATAAACTGATTGTTGAATACTTTGAACCGCATAATGCCGGGTTTTCCGGATCTGTTGTCATTGGTAAGATAGGTCAGGGGTATAGAAATATTGACGGTACTATCGATGATACTAAGGCAGAAGAAATATTTGATATCAACTGTTCCTGGGGCGAT
>DAOUOU010000173.1 GCA_030626465.1 Bacteroidales bacterium | reverse complement strand
ATGTAAAGGTAATCTTTAAGCCATGAGGATAATGATATATGCCAGCGTTTCCAGAATTCACCAACATTTTTTGCTTTGTATGGGGAATTGAAATTCTTTGGAAGGTAGAATCCCATCAATAGGGCAAGACCGATTGCAATATCCGTATAACCTGAGAAGTCGCAATAAACCTGCAATGAGTAACCGAAAAGAGCGAAAAGATTTTCGAAACCTGTATAAGACGCAGGGTTTGCAAAAACACGGTCAATGAGATTCACAGCAATAAAATCTCCGATAAGCATCTTTTTTGTCAATCCCTTGAGAATAAGATAAATTCCAAGACCAAACTCGTATGGTGTAAGTGTATATTTTTTATACAACTGTGGAATAAAATGGGCAGCCCGAACAATAGGACCGGCAACAAGCTGAGGAAAGAACGATACATAGAATCCAAAATCAGTAAGACTTCGTACTGGTTCTACCTTACCCTTGTATACATCCAGCGTATAACTCATGGCCTGGAAGGTGAAAAAGGATATGCCCACAGGAGGCAATATCTTTCCCAAATCGAAATGAGTATCAAACAGGGCATTAGACCATTTGGCAGCATGTGTAACCACTTCGAGCTGGGTTCCAAAGATTGTATTGAATGTTTCGGTCAAAAAATAGTCATACTTAAAAAAAGCCAATACACCAAGATTCAGGCTAACACTTAATGCTACAAACAGTTTTTTGTGCAAGAGGGTTTTCGACCTGAAAATTGCATGACCAATAGAATAATTGGTTAAGGTTGAGAACAACAGAATAGAAAAGAACAATCCACCTGTTTTGTAATAAAAGAAAAGGCTGACAAGAAAGAGGTATGTATTTCTAAATGCATTCTTTTTATAAATGATTGTATATCCGGCAAGTACAACAACAAAAAAGAACCAGAAATTTAATCGTGTAAAAATCAGCGGGTTTTTTTCGTTAAAAAGAAATATGTTGCTGAAAAAATCCATTCGTTCTATACCAAATGATTTAGCAATCTAGTTATTCTTATCCATTCAGTTCTAATCATTTTCTGAAAATTCTGCTTGTGTATCAGTGAGATGTTTCTCCCAACCTTTAAGAAATGCCGAAAAGAATAATTCCCCCTTTAGCAGGTAACCATTTCGATTAAAATGTATTTTATCGTACTTCATTAAATTAAGAGAATACCAAGCTTTCACTGAGTTAAGTCCGCCCATGATTGAATAAAAATCCCAAATCCCGCAATGATATTTATATGCCAGATGATAAATAATCTCACGCATTTTCTCAGTGTTGTGATTTACATAGCGTTTGTATAGATAACTGTCGTTAGGGATAGTGATTATAATGTCCGCACCGGGAACAACAGCCAGGGTACTATCAAGCAATTGCATATATTCTTTGCGAAACTTCTCCTTATCAAAATGTCTTGTATAAGCATCGTTTGTGCCGATAGAAAAGATCACCAGCTCAGGATCAAGAGCTTTAAGATGCTTCTTATACAATTCACTTTTCAGATATGAATCCAGCATAGCACCATTTACGCCAACTGAATTATATACTACTCCGGGACCATCATTATAAAAAGAAATCCCCTGGAGCATAAAAGAATCATTTATTGTATCTCTGCAAATCTCAAGTTCAAATACGTCGTAGAAATCATCTAAATAAAAAAGCGTATACCCAAGACTATCATAATAGGAACCATAAATTACAGTATCATAGATTTTTATACTTAGCTGATAAGACGTAGGATCATGAAATATACGGATAGAATTAAACGTATAATGAACAGAGTTGTCTTTATTAATGTCAATAGTAATTTTGGCAACAGAATCGTTGGTAGTAACTGAATATCCCGTAATACCAAGTCTGCAGCTTCTTTGCCTCCGGGTGTTTTTGCAGTATACCCAGTTGCCTTCGTAGTCCACACTAAAATTTAGCGGGCTATTTGTTCTAGCTAATCTGTACGGAAAAATCAAACCCCTTCCTCCATTCATATCCGGGGACATACTTTGAATCCTTTTTCTGAACAGGTGTGTATAGATATCTGTCTGAATGTGTGAACCACCAATATGTAATATTTCCACCTTACCCTTGCCCCGTGCTATTATCGAGTCAATTGACAGGTATACTCTTTCTAATCCTGCTTTGGATGCCGGGAATCGAATCAAATTACTGTCGTACTGTATGAAGCTGTAACGACGATTGTCTAAAAAATAGTCTGATTGCTGTCCATCAGCCCAAAGAATATTCAGATACAATACTATGAATACAATCAGGTTTCCCTTTCTGCACAAAATATTCTTCACCCTATTTTTCATTATTCGCCGATGTACTCTTTTTATACAAGTTGTATTCGTATAGTAATGAATTGTAGAACATATGTGCAATTATCCTGGCTCCGCGTGTATTGAAGTGTACAAAATCTTTCGATGCCAGTGGCGGATTTGCGAATACCCAGCTGGGCATGGAGTTTTTTCCGCCCATTGCCTCATACATATCCCAATATACTCCATTGGCTTCGAGAGTGGCTTTTTTCATTGCATCACGAATCTTTACAATATTCGGATAAGAGACGTACCGGTTCTTATCTTTTATGGACATATCTGCAACACCAATAACCACGATCACTACTTCGGGTGAAATTTGTTTTATCCTTTTCAGTTGGGCTCCGAAAAGTCTTTTATAATAACCATAATCGTCTGTGATGTGCGGTACAATATTACCTCCAAATTGAAGAATTATCATCTTTACGTTAAGCTCTTTGTAATGATCCTTTAGAATTTCTCTGTCCATTTTGCAAAAAACCAAACCGGAACTGCCTCTCATTGCTACGTTATCGACTGCAATACCTGAAATACCATCGAGTGCAATTCCATATATATCGGGACTGTCTGTACCTTTTAGTACAATTCTTATATCTGACAACTGTTCTTCAAAAATCCATCGAATGGTTTTAAGAGAGCTGCTTTCGGGGTACATTTCAGCATCTATCAGATCATCATCCAGATAGAGTTCAGCAATAAACGGCTGATGGTTGTGACTATAAAAAAGGCGACATTGCCGGAAAGTTTTTGTATTCGAATAGGAATAATTCGATGGAGAGAAAGAGACCCAGGCTGTTGTTGTGGCATTGTCTGTAGTTGTTAAACCAGGATAAGATGGAGAAAATCTGCAAAAACTTGCCAGAGCACCATATCGATTATGAGTAAGGGTAGTATCCCTGTTTCCATAAAGAGTATATCGATACCAATTTTCAGAATTCTCCTGAGTAATAGAGTATTTAAAATTGTAGATCTGTTCAACCGGAACCAAACCGACACCTGTTCCTCCAAATTTTTTCTGAAGTCTGTTTCTCAGAAAGGAAGTTATTCGATCTCCTTCAATCTGGGAGTCGCCGTAATGCATAATTCTCACAGGCTTGTCTGAGGTATAAGCATTATCAAAAGCTTTGAATACAGGATACAATATTTTTCGGTTGTTATTCGGGAATTTGAAGCGGGCAATACTGGTTTTCAGGCTATCAGCATTAGCTCTTGTTGTATCCCAGTTTTGATTCACATTTAATGCGACAAGATCTTCAAGAATAGAATCATTTATCAGTGCATTGGAAATCTTATCAGAAATATCAACATATGTCTCTTCGTTACTTGTAAAAATTTCTTCCGGAGTGGCAAATCTTACTTTCAGATCGTCTCCCAAAGGTATATCTTCTTCAGGAAAAAGAAATGAGATAACAAGCAGTATTGTTAGTACAGAAACAAGAAAAAGCAGTGTTATATAGGGTTTAAAAGACATGCCCTGATAGAATGATTGTATTACCCTTTTGGTTTTATCTTCAATTGCTGACCTGGTTTGATCTTGTCAGTCTCAGATAAATTATTTAACTGCATAATATTGGTATAGCTTACACCAGGAAATTTTTTAGCAATGTCCCATAAGTTGTCACCATATTTTACCGTATACATAACATACTCTCCATTATTACCTGATGTAGTTGCGGGTTTCGATTGCTCAACCGTAACAGGTTTGCCAATCATGACTTGTTTCTCGGCAAAGCTCATCTGATCGATATTTTTGTATTTCTTTGCTTTGCTTTTATGCTTGTAGATGGTAAGCTTCTGACCCGCCCGGATAATATTTCGACGTATATTGTTCCAATATCTTAGATCCGATACCCTTACATTGTACCACGATGCTATATAGCCAAGGTTATCTCCAGGCTTAACTGCATATTTTAGCTTAACATAATCTTTACCCGGCGCTTCGGGAATATGATGGGAGTAAGTACTTGCAGTAGGACTGATGATCATCTTATCCTTATTCAGATAAACAGAATCCTTGTAGGCATAAATAAATTGTTCCTGGTCGATAAATTCTCCGGCATATTCCGCAGGCAATCTGAGGGAGTATGTTTTTTTTCCTGAAGGTATAATGTCATGCCGATACTGAGGATTAAGATCCCTTAATTCTTTTAACGGAATATCCAGCACTTCCGATACTTGCTTTAAGTGCAATTCTTTTTTAACATGCAGAGTGTCACAAAGAATTGGGATATCAACTTTGGCAGATGTCAGATTATGCTCTGCGTAATAATTCATTACATAGGTTGCAGCAATAAATGCCGGTACATGTCCTCTGGTTTCACGCGGCAGATAATAATAGATGTCCCAGTAATTTGTCTTTCCTCCGGATCTTCTAATGGCCCTGTTTACATTACCGGGGCCGCAATTGTATGCTGCAATCACTAATATCCAGTCATTGTATATTTCATAGAGATCTTTTACAAATCGTGCAGCAGCATGTGTGGATTTAATCGGATCCCTTCTTTCATCAACAAGGCTGTTTATTTCGAGTCCATACATACGTCCTGTACCGTACATAAATTGCCACAAGCCTACTGCTCTTGCTCTTGAGTAGGCTCTTGGGTTAAGTGCCGATTCAATGATCGACATATACTTCATCTCGTTGGGAATATCGTAATAGTCGAAAATATCATCAAATATGGGGAAATAGTATTCAGACAAGCCAAGCATTACTTCGACTGTGTTTCTTCTTTTTTTTGTATAGGCATCAATGTAATTTTTCACAACCCGGTTGTATGAAAGATCAATTATTGTGGGTATTTCTGCAAGTCTTTCAATATATACCGAATCAGGGTAATCAGGAATGAGGCTGTCTGGAATATCTGAGAGGACAGAATCCATATTGTTTGATTGTTTCACATACCAAAGATTAAGCATGCTATCAAGATTTATTTCGAAATTCGATTCAATTGTATCGCTTATATCCAATTGTCCATAGATAGAATCAGCCAGGTATAGTTTTGTGGTATCTTTCGGAGTTATTATAGCCGGTAAAACAGAATGCTCAATAAAAAGCAATGCAAGAATAACAGGTAGTTTCCTCATAGGATATTCAGTTAAAAATTCATACTTAGTTTAAAACCATAGGAATAGTTATTTGCAGAGAAGGGAGCAGGTTTCATGGATGGCTCAACCTTTATACTCAGATCATCACTTATATTGAACATATAAAAATGAGCATCAGTCATTGCATCAACAACATTTGCGATATACAATAAACCCATGAAAATAACAGCGTATCCTCTTCTCTT
>DAOUOU010000215.1 GCA_030626465.1 Bacteroidales bacterium | reverse complement strand
GGACTGAGGTAAACGTGGTATTGAAAATATGTTTCAACTGTATTTAGTGTGTTGTCATCGTTAATGTCTTCAATATCAGGTGAATTTGTACTTGCAGATGTAAATTCTTCTCCGGTATCTTCGGTTGAAGGAGAATTGTTTTCCAGGTTATTGAATTTTTTGTAGCGCTCCAAAATACCATGACCTTCCGAATCATGATTATCGCTCAGATAATATTCATAGTCGTCGGCCGAGGGGTCACTTCTGAATGCCGGTTTTGTATCCTCACTGACAGGAAGATTGTTCAGATAGTCTTCATAAAATCCTAACTCTGCACCGGAAGAAAGACCGTCGAGCCCAATATCCTGGTATTGCCTTGCTTCCGGAATAAAATTAGGTGAATAGGCTTGCCGCCGGGGCACATAACCCCAGACCGTGGTATCAATCAAGGTAGTTTCATCATCAGGACCTTTTGGCAGGCCTCCTTCATAAGATTTTCTTGAATCGCGCAAGATATCCTCAGAAATTTCACCCAGATGAATGTACAGGTCACCGCCTGTATGATCCGGATTTTCGATAAAGGGGTCCATCATCCAAAACTCAATGAATTCAATATTCGCCGTTTCAAAATCGCTATAACTAATATCACGCATCATCCCTCCCCAGCGATTTCCAGGGTTTTGCAGGCTACCATCACTTTCCAGGTTCAGATCAAAATTATAAGGTCCCCGTTCCTTAGGGTAAAAAGCCATGTTAAGAATCGACAGATAATTCTGTCCGGGAACCTGGTTATCTTTCTCCGGAAATATTTCTTTCTCCTCAATTCTCCTTGCATAATGACTTCTCAGGTCTTCCTCTATTGGTTCCGTTCCCGGATTCAGGCCGCTGCTGCTATAAAACAAGGGATCAATGACATACCAGGCCATCCTGGCACGGCCATAACCTGAAGGCAGACTGTCTTCTTCACCATTAAAGAACAAATTGTCTCTTGGAGTACTTGCAAGCTTCCAGTTCGGAAAGGATTTCATCTCGATTTTTGTTTGGGCGGCTTCGAAATCATCGATGTAGGCAACCCCGTTTTTCCCTATTGTTTTCGTCTGACCTGGTATTAGATGAGCAAATTCTGCATCAAAAGAAATACTCGAAGGTTGTTTGGTTTCTATCAGGGGTATTTTGTCAACAATTGTGGTAAGCAATTGGCTTTCTGTACGGTATGATGTATTCATTCCCCATATTGTATTGGAAATGGGTTCATCTCCCATATTCACCTTTTCGGTAAGCGGCCTTTCAGTAAGATTCATTACCGTAGCCCCGATATTAAAATTTTCAGAAAATCTGTAATCCAGATGTGTTCCCAGTAATGTTTTTGTTTGAATATTAAAAAGTGAATGGCTTTCAAGAGAAATGCGGATCGGTACCCCCGATTCAAGCAATCCCTGGTTTATGATCTTTACCCTTCCGAGGGTATAGTCAACAGTATAATCCGAGCCTTCGGCAAGTGCTCTCCCGCCAGCAGTAACCTTTACAGATCCTTTTGGGATGTTCATTGCATTAAGCATTATATCCGAGCTTGATGAAGATTTATATTCTCCTTTCAGTAAAAACTTGTTTTTCTCAGCAACCTGTTCTGCTTTTGTCTTTGTTGAGTCGTAAAGCTCTTCAAAAACATACTTATCTGCCGTTCGGTTTTTCCTTATATAATCAGGATCATCCGGCCCATCATTTATTTTTAATCGTAAATCCGAACCAAAGGGTTCAAGCAATGGAAAATAGATCCTGCCATTTCTCGAATTGATGGTCACCCCTTCAATAAAATCAAACATCCCGTCAGGATTTTGTTCATTTCTTGAATCCAGGTTATCGAGTTCGAGTACTTTTAGCAGAGGTTTCTCCTGAACGTTACTGGAGATGGGATTAATAGTCGTATCTTCCGAAAGATAGTTTACAGGCACCCCGGTTTTATCGTTGCGGTACAAAACGTTCAGTATAAATCCATCCCTGTTCACCTGGTAGGCTCTCATGGCATATACATTCTTCATCATCAGATCCCAGGTAGGGTATTTTGGAGTAGGCGTTGTTCCCTTCAGCATTTTTACTATCAATACATTGCTGCCATTTACTTCAGAAGCCAGTTCCCCAACTTTATATACTTTCCCTCTATAGGTATAAGTATATGCTACAGCAAGAATTTCGTCGTTTCTCAGGGGAGAGTTAAGAGAGATATATCCAAGTTCCTTGTTAACTGCAAATTCCCGGTCAGAGAGCGGACGTGCACTTTCCATTTTAACATAATCGCGGCCTGCTTCAAATTCATCCCCTGCAAAGTCAGAAATAGCAGATTCTACAGTACTAAGATTTCTGATTTTTGGATTTCCTTCCAATTGTCCAAATAAGTTATTCCTTGAATTACTGGCAGGATGGTTGTTTCCCCGGGAAGCAATTATAACTGATTCAGCATAGAAATTAGGCTCTCCGTTGGTATTATAGCCTTCAGCCAAATCCATAAAAGCTATTATGTTTTTGGCATCTGAATATACATTTTGTTTATTTACTACCCAAACCTCAATTTGTTGTATTTGAACCTGTGATTCAACATAGGGTAAGTTCTTTAGCCAGTCATTGTAGTTATCACGAAAAAAATGTGTGAGAAAAAAATGACGATTCACATCGTATTCGTCGATATCAATTTCAAACTCTGTTAGTTGTGCCCCTCCCTTCACATTGATTGACGAAGATTCTCCCCGCTGATGACTAATTACACTTGTTACAGTAAGGCGTCCGAACTGAAGCTCTGTTTTCAATCCGAACAAACTCTGGCTTCCTGTAATAAGTGTTCCGGGCAGAGAAAAGGCAATATCTCCT
The DNA here is from genome assembly GCA_030626465.1 of Bacteroidales bacterium. Taxonomy (GTDB): domain Bacteria; phylum Bacteroidota; class Bacteroidia; order Bacteroidales; family UBA10428; genus UBA10428. The sequence continues at coordinate 1,116 of DAOUOU010000215.1, read as the reverse complement.
GCTTCAATCTTCTTTATGATTTCATCTTCCTTCCCCGCATATTCTAATTTTGTTTTGTTTTCGAAATCAAATGTTGCTTCGGTATTGTAACTCAATCCAACTTCCATTTTATCACCTATTGAACCGGTTACATTCATCATAATCTTTTCTGTGAAAATGAAAGAACCATTTCGTCTGTTTCTAACCGGAAGCAGAGGATTATCAGTTTTAGAAATGCTGTACCCAAATATCAATTCAGCACTCCCCTGAGGGGTGATGCTAATAACATCAGTGCCAAAAACCTTTTCCACTGCCACATTTTTGAGTCTAAGGTTTTTCATAAAGGAAGGACCGGCTCCTACTTCCTCGCGCGATTTTTCGCGCCAGTAATCCATCTCAGACTTTCTTGCATCGTATAGCCTGTATTCGCTAAGTGACATTGATGTTGGAGGCCTGTAATTCAATTCACCTATTTTTTCAGATAAAACATACCGGCCTGTAGCAGGATCATAAACAATGGTCTGTTCAAGATTTGAAGGAGGTCGTAGAAGCATCGGAGAGACTATACCTGAAGTGGAAAACGGGTAATTGTTTTCCTTTATAGGATACTTTAGTTGATAACGACTGGTAGTATCTGAAAATGAGGTTTGTGCAAGTACAATTCCAAATGGATTAAGAACAATGAACAATAGCAAAAAGAAAGGCAAAGCAGACCTGTCCCTGGTGCAAATTTTATGTTTAGTTCCCCCTCGTTTTGGATACACTTAGTAACAAATTAATACTACAATAGCTTCAAGGCCTGTTTGATTAATTCTTCGATAGGCAGTGAACTATCATCTGCCAATAATTTATCAATTACTTTTTCTCCCTGTCTCCTTGAGAAACCAAGGATCTCCAGAGCAGATAACGCTTCTTTTTTTATTGTATTGTCTGTAGTTTTGAATATTTGAGAAATATCTGCTGATTTACTGATTTTATCTTTAAGGTCAACGATAATACGCTGGGCCGATTTTGCGCCTATTCCTTTTATGCTTTTTAATAACTCTACGTTACCCGTTGCTATTGCTTTTCGGACTTCATCAGACGAGATCGATGAAAGAATCATCCTTGCTGTATTAGCACCAATACCTGATACCG
>DAOUOU010000066.1 GCA_030626465.1 Bacteroidales bacterium | reverse complement strand
TTAGTTGACTTATTGCCTGGTTTTTCCTTTTTTTCAGATGTTAGAGGAGTTTCTTTCTTTGCTTTTCGAGATGTGTCTGCCTGAGTACTCTTTTCATCAGTTGAGTTTTCCTCTTCCAGGTTTTTACTCTCCTTATTTTCGGTATCACCGAATTGTTCATCATGAACAGAGCTTTTTGGATTTAATTCCGCCATAGCCTTCAACTTTGATTTCTATTGCAATTGCAATATGTTTACGAAAATATATATTAACATTAAATAGTACAATGTTTTTACAAAAAGTGCTTAACATTTAGACAATATAGGGCTTATTGTTTAAATATTAACGTCATCTTCAGAAATATCTTATATATTAACACCTGACTAATAATTGTATTGTAAGTAGAATCATTTTGCTTGTATAAGCAATTTGATTAAACAGAGAGTGCTAATTTTGAGATAAAAAAGAAATGAACATAGATATACTAACCATATTGCCGGATATATTGGACGGGCCTTTCAGTCAATCTATACTAAAAAGAGCTATCGAGAAAAAAATTGTTACTCTGAAAATACATAATATCCGGAATTATTCTACAAATAAGCACCGAACAGTTGATGATTATGCATTCGGTGGGGAAGCCGGAATGGTACTGGCTATTGAACCAATTGACAGATTGATTTCTAAATTAAAAGCTGAAAATCAATACGATGAAATCATTTACCTCACGCCTGACGGTGAAAGATTCAATCAACAAATTGCAAATCAACTGTCGGTGAAAGAAAATATTATGTTATTGTGCGGACATTATAAAGGTGTTGATCAAAGAGTACGTGATCACTTAATTACTAAAGAGATATCAATAGGTGATTATGTTCTGACGGGCGGTGAACTTGCGGCTGCTATTTTAGTAGATGCCATTGTAAGATTAATCCCAGGCGTTCTTTCTGATGAAACTTCGGCCCTTACCGATAGTTTTCAGGACAACTTACTTGCCCCTCCTTCCTATACAAGACCTGCAGATTATAAGGGATGGAAAGTTCCTGATATCCTGTTGTCTGGTAATCATGATGAAATTGATGTCTGGAGAATGAAACAGTCTGTTGAGCGAACAGAAAAACTTCGTCCTGATCTGTTTAGCAAAAACATCAAAAAGAAACAAACAGAATGAACTGAAAGCAGACAACTATTACAAATAAATGTCTCTGAGAGTCCGTGAAAGGAACACCATTATCAAACCAAAGATAATACATGCAACTCCAATAATTGAACCCAGGTTGTATTTGTCATAAAACGGATTGATAAATACTAATACTGCAAATAATATTGAAAAAACGCCTGTTAACAGCATAATCCACCATCTTTCCATATAATTTATCATACGAAATGATGTTAATATTTGTATTATACCAATAATACAAGCCCAAAGTCCTAAAAAGAATAAGAAAAAAGCTTTTGCCAGTTGTGGACTAAAAACAAAAAATGCACCTATCAAAAGATCAATAATGCCTTCAATTAACCACCACCTCCAACGTGGGTTTGCCTTTTTGTGTATAAATGCACCTGTAATAATCATTATTCCCGAAGCCAGAACAAGTATTCCAAAACTGATAGCCAGTGCGCTTATTATAAGGGGATATTGAAGAATTAACACTACCAGACCAAAACTGATAGCAAGAACGCCTTTCAGGGTCATCAACCACCAGCTTTTAAACAGTCTTATCCGCATTTAACTGTGACTTTATATTTCTCTGACGTTAAAAATATAAAAATAAGAAAACAATTCTCGTCTGCATGAATATTATATTTTTACAGACTATAAAAAGAATTTATGCCATTTATGTTTTATCAAACATTAATATTCAGGTGGTTGTACAAATTAAAACCCGGGATAAAAGTTGGTAACCAGGGAACAATTCTATGTTCGGAGTGGTCCTGCTTCTATTGAATTACCAGTTAGCAAAGCGCTTAAATATATTGATGATAGAAAAAGAAGGTAGTCGTTATCTTCAGGTATTTTTCATACAGATCTTGTTATAGGGGCAATTCATGCAATAGGCTGTGTCTTCTGTTTGAATAAACGGAACAGATGAATCAAATAGATCATTAACCAGGATGGTTAATCTTTTTTCAAATTCCTCTGAGAATTCCTTAAAATCATTAACAGGTTTTCGATTGCGATTCACTGACTGGAATATTCTGTGATCAAACTTCTCATTATATATATCTCTTACAAAATATAGTGAAGGCTGGATGATTGAATACTCTCCTTTTTTATGCAAAAGCCAGGAATATAAGAATATCTGAAAAACCGAGTTGTTTCTTTTCCCTGGATTACACTCAAACAGATCGTCTATATTTTTAAAAACAGAATTGGCTTTTCCGGTCTTATAGTCAATTACCCGGACAGATCCCTCTTTTTCATCGAGCCTGTCAATATATCCGCCAATAGTAATGTCATTCAAAACATATTCGTACCGCTTTTCAAGGGAATGGATATGAAATGGAGCTGATCTGATATCATAGTCAAGAATACCACTGAGGTATTTTTCAATTACACGCTTTACTATCATATTCCTGCCTCTTATTTCTTCCTTTTTCATCTCAGATTTACCAAAAAATACTGTCGCGAATGCTGAGTCAATAGCCGTGTTTATTAGATTTGTATCCTTTTTGATCCTTATCAAATCTTCTCTGTTCATATTCTTTTCAGAAAAATCGGAGTACAGAATATCCATCGATTTATGCAGTATGCTTCCAAAAACATTGCTTTCAATTTCCTCTTCAACATCAACAGGTTCCTGCATACCTTCTACGTATTTAAAATAAAACCGAAGCCTGCAGTTCAGATAAGTATTCAATGCACTTGGTGATAAAAAAGAAGTCCCACTATGTTGCCGATACTTATTAAGTTCCTGGTAGGTTTCCGGCAATTTACCTGCAACAATTCTTTTAATCGGAAAGGGATCGATCCTGTACGCATAATTGATATGATTTATCTTGTAGTTCGAACTGTACCTTAACTGGTAGATGTATCTGCTCGGCTCACCTTTCTGTAACCCTTCCGACCTTGTATTATAAACCATTACAACATTTTTTGCACGATGTAATAATCGATAAAAGTAATAAGCATAGATAGCATCCTGATGCCTTATAGTCGGGAGTCCGAATCCTTCTCTTAATGAATATGGAATCAGAGAGGGAGCATGAGTAGATTTAGGAAATTTCCCCTCATTCATGGACAGGATGATCACATTCTCGAAATCCAGTGTTCGGGTCTCCAGAATACCCATTATTTGCAATCCAACAAGAGGTTCTCCTGAGAAAGGTACTGAGATACCAGCCAGTAATCTTCGCAAAAGATTTAAAACAGTTGGTAATTTTATTTCAATTCCTCCATCTGATAATAAAGAATCAAATCGTACCAGTACCTTCTGAATGCTATGAAGAATTTCAAGTTGCCATCTGGTTTTGTTATCTGTATTACCCGACTGAATTATGTTTTGAGCAACAATCGAACTGATCTCATTCAGGTATGCTCCGAATCTATCCGGAACATCGTCCCACGAAAATATCTTTATATAGAGTTGATCATCGGTCTGCAGCTCCAGAGGTGCAATAAATGAAATATTTTTTTCTCTGATCTTCTTTTCGAATTGTTGAAACGAATCTGAATTTTTAGTCGATGAGAGAAAAGGATGGGTCAATACACTGAAGTAATCCCGGTGATAGAAAAGTGTTCGTTTTGATTTGTTCCTGTCCTTCCTTTTATTGGTATATAAATCAGCCAAAGAAGACAGAAAGCTGTATACCGGTGTATCAAGAACAGGATATCCCATAGAAATATTGATTTTATCAATTTCGGCAGGTAAGGAATTAAGAACCGGGAGGAGCAACCCTTCATCTGCAAGAATCAGAGCTGTCTGGGCAGGATGATCAATATTTTTCGTATTCATCTGCTCAAAACATAAATGCACCACTTTCCCCTGAGAGATATTCGAAGGTGTAGCAACTGTTGTAAGACTTACTCTATTTCCGGAAGATGAGTGGTTTAAACTAAAGTCTGATGGTTGAGGAAATTTCCGCAAGTATTTTCTAAGAAAAAATCCGGCCTCATGAATCTCGCTATTGATATAATTCATTTCATAATCCCAGAAAAACAGTCCTTTTCCTCCTGCTTTAAACTTCTCAAAAAGAATTTCCTCCGACCTGTTCAACGCATTGAAACCAACAAAAACAATTCTTTTCTTCTTAAATAAGATATCACTCTCTGAATCAAGAATGTCAATTGCTTTTCTATAAGCCTTTCCCTCATAGGCAATACCTTCTGAATCCAGGATCTCATTAAAACGAACATATATATATTTTAAGGCTTTCCATATCGAGACAAAATCTTTCATTTCGGCTGATAACTCATTTATGGTAAAGGTTTCCCAGAAGTGTCTGATAGTTTTTATCTGCATTTCTGTCAGGAATTCATGATAATCTTCAATCGATTTTAAATCACTAATGTTTTTGAATAGAAGTTTAGCGTCTACCCGGTACTTATCGATATCATCAAAATCAGCCAATATTGTTTCACAATAGAAATAAAAATTATCAAATGATTCTATGCTGCCTGTAATTTCTTTGTAGGCTTTGAAGAGACGAAACAGTAATGTAAGGTGATCGGCCGGTTGCAGACCGCTTATTTTTTGAATAAAGTCTGATATTGTAAAATACTGAGGTGCCCAAACAGGTTTATCTGAAAGTTGGGATAAATAATTATTGAAAAACAAACGTGCTCTCCTATTTGGAAAAACCACAATTGTGTTGCTGAGATCTCCTTTGCTGTTAGTAAAAAGATAGCTGGCCACATCTTTGAGAAAATAGCTCATTTCATGGGTTGAATTCGTCGTATGTGTTTTCAGATCTACACTCATAGTCTAAACCATAAAAAATTTACCCTGGCTGATTTTGATAATACTTACCCTGCCAGAGGTTTAACTCTTCCATTTTTCTCTCAATTCTCTGCAGTACCTGATCGTATCTTAATTGCCATCTTTCACCGATGATATTTCGTGGTTGTGTTTCTCCTGCCAGCCTCTCAATGATTATCGCGGGATTTAAATTCGATAGATAGTCTGCCATAAACTCAATGTACTCATCGAGTGTAAACAGATTAAATTTCCCGGGATCTTCATTGTATTCTTTTTCAAACCTTGTTCCCCTTACAATCTGCAACTGATGAAATTTGACAGTATGAAGAGGAAGCTCTGAAACGGTAGTTACTGAATCTTTCATTTGCTGGCGACTTTCGCCAGGCAATCCAAAAATAAAATGCGCTCCTGATTTTACTCCAAATTCTCTGGTAAGATTGAGAGCTTTCAAAGATCTCTCAAATGAATGCTGGCGGTTAATATTTCTAAGGGTCTTATTAGAGATCGATTCCACTCCGTATTCAATAACCACGTAGAACTTCTCAGAAAGCGAAGCAAAATATTCCAGTTTGTATTCATCAATGCAATCCGGCCTTGTTCCAACAATTAATCCGATCACCTTTTCGTCTTCCAATGCTTGTCTGTATATTCCTTTTAAATAGTCGAGGGAACCATAGGTGTTTGAAAAGGCCTGGAAGTATGCAAAATACTTACCGGCCGAACGATATCTTTTTTCATGAAACTCAATGCCCTCTTTGAGCTGTTTGCTAATTGATTTTTCCGGAGTACAATAAGATGGATTAAAAGCATCATTGTTGCAATAAGTACAACCTCCCGTTCCCAGAGTACCATCTCTGTTTGGACAGGTAAAACCAGCATCAATGGTCACTTTTTGAATTCGTGTTCCGAATTCATTTTTCAGGTAGTTCGAAGCTGAATTGATTCTTCTTTTTGTCCCCCACTGATACATTTCGTTGCCGTTTTTTAAATTTAATTACTGCACTCAGTAATTTTATTTGAATTGATATACCAGATATAGCCTTTTACATTCTTGTATCCCATTTCCCGGATCAATGCCATATATTGATTCACCTGCTTCCGATGTGCTTCAACCTGCTGTTCCGATCCGGTTTTATAATCAATCACATCAACAGAGTCAGCAAACAGAACAACCCTGTCAGGTCTGCGTATGTCTCCTCCGGATTTGATTATATCATTCTCATTCAACACCTTACCACTCCCGTCAAACCACCTGGAAATCTTTTTATCCCTTATACATTTATCTATATGAATAATCAATTCATTTGCTTCTTCTTTCGAAATCAATCCCTGGTAGATGGCATTGTTCGTGACTTGTTCAATTTCGTCAGTCAAAGTAATTTGTGCAAGAATATCGTGTACTATTTTCCCCTTACTTATTCTAGTCTGAAATTCCTTATAGTTGTCGGAAAGGTATTCAAAACCCAGAGGATTGAAGAACAATTTTTCAAGAGCAGGCTGGCCTGGAGATGTTGAAATGAACGTTTCATCAGTCTCAAAGTAATCATCAAGGGGATGTATTTCTGGTTTACCGATCTCCAGCACCCTGCGTTTCTCATCAAAACACTCTGAAAAATAAGCTGTCCTTTTATTTGTGATGACGTTATAAATCAGATCTCCTACCGTTGTTATCTTCCCGTCACTGCTTCTTGATTCATTGTAGATCGGATACACTATTAAAGTCTCTATTGCCCTTGTGAAAGTAACATACAATAAATTAAGATTATCAATATATGATTTTAACATCTCGTAATAAAACTCCTCAGCAAACATCGTATTTTTCAATCCCCTGGTATAATGAACCGGTATCAGGGGTAAATACTGAAAGTCTATATCGAAAGATTTCATCCAGAGAATAGTATTTGGCTTCTGGTCAATGTTCCAGTTACAAAAAGGTACTACAACAGCTTTGAATTCAAGTCCCTTGGCTTTATGAATTGTGAGAATACGAATGGCATTCTGAGATTCAGCTGCCGGAACCGATTTGCTATTGCCATCCTCTTCCCAGTAATCCAGAAATTTTTCAAGGTCTGCAGGATTAGACTGAGTATAATCATGAACCAGATCGAGGAAGGCATGGACATAAGGAATTTCAGGTTTGATGGTATCGGCCTTGAAAATCATCACCAGGTGTTCAGCAAGTTCATACAAAGGCAATGCTATTAATGAGTCAATATTTTCTGAAAACTCATCAGAAAATGAATTGATTATTTTTTCCTTCGAGCTTATTCCGGAAATGAATTCCAGGTCTTCCAATTCGATGTCTTCGCTTAATTTTTTCTGATGAGCGACAAAGCATGCGATAAATCTGCCCCTGTTTATATCATCATCCGGTCTGACAAAATATTGCATTGCCGAGATAATAAGATTCACGACATTAGAGGCTGACAGGAATAAAGATTCGTCTGAAATTACATTTATTCTCCTTGAAAATCTGCCCTCAGCATTTTGCCGGATCAGGTGATCTGCCAGAATTCTTCCTTCCTTTTTCCCCCTCACAAGTACTGCTATATCACCTGCTGAATACCCTGCCTGTAAAAGTTCATCAATATCATTAAAAAAAAATTCCAGTAAATGATCAATGTTCTCATGAACTTCCTGTTTGGATAAAGGCCTGATTTTAATATTGCCCTTACCATCCGAATCAGGTATGGCTTGTTCTAAGCCCGTGTAAATATTTGATAATAAATTTTTCATACCCGGCCTTGAATCCAAATATTCTTTCGCATTTGCAACAAAATCTTTCCAGATAATATCAAGGGCTGCCGGAAAGACATTATTATTGAATTCTACAATATTTCTTTGGCTCCTCCAGTTTTTTTCAAGCGTCTCAAATTGAATAAGTTCTTTCTGAAAATCCTTGCTAATTTGCTCAGCCAGGATTTCCCAGTTGCTGTTTCTCCATCTGTAAATCGATTGTTTTACATCTCCAACAAGCAGACAATTGTAACCTTCTGAAAGACTATTACGGATTAAGGGTTTGAAGTTACTCCATTGCAAGGTCGAAGTATCCTGAAATTCATCTATCAGAAAATGATTGTATCTGTTGCCCATTTTTTCGTAGATAAATGGTGCCTCATTGCCATCAATTATTTTGTATATAAGAACTCCCGAATCACTTAACAGAAATGTGTTGCGCTGTATCCTGTACTGAGAGATTTTGTTGGACAGGTCTGATAATATTCCCAGAGTATGAATATTTTTTAATATTTCCTTTGCCGTGTTATACCTGACTATTTTCTCGTCAAGACAGGTGACTATTTTATTTAGTAGGGGCAGTAAATTTTCTCTGGCAACAAAAACCACGAGTTCTTTGTTCAAGGAAGTGCCGGAAGGCCAATATTCCGGACCATCCAGTAATTTGGTAACATAGCTGTTAGGTAGTTCAATGGTTTTGTTTTGTAGCTTCCTCAGATAAACCCCTATCCCCTTTCCTTTCTGATAAAAATCAGAATCTTCCAAACCATTATCAGATATAAGCCTGGTACCTGATTCACCAAATTTTATCAGTTGGGCTTCTGTTTCGGTTACAATCTTGAATAAATCATTACGAAAAGAATTAAGACTCTTCCTGTCAGAAATTGCCTTAAATACCAGGTCTGATGATGATGAAAATTCTTCCTTAAATAATTCGCCCCCTAACTGAAGCAGATCTTTTCTAATATCCCACGATTTTCCTTCAAGGATTCTTTCCTCAGAAAAATCCAATAACCACTTTAACAGATCCTGATCATCATTTAATGAATCAATTAATGAATCGACTGCGTATTGTACAATTGATCTTGTCTCAATTTCAATAGTATAGTTTCCCGGAATACCCAACTCACGCGTAAACGCTCTTATTATGCGCTGAAAAAAAGTATCAATGGTTTCTACGCTGAACCATGAATAATCGTGAAGTAAGTTTTGAAGAATTGCCGATGCTTTATTTCTGATATGATCCTCACTGAAACTACTGACTTCCTTCAATTTTAAAAGGTAGTTTGAGCTTTTTCCCTTTGACAGTATGCTTAACTGCTCAATGATACGTCGCTTCATCTCTTCTGTTGCTTTGTTCGTGAAGGTTACTGCCAGTATGTTTTTAAAATAATCTGTTGATTCTGTTATCAGCAATTCGAGAAAAAATTGAATAAGAGAGTATGTTTTTCCTGATCCGGCTGAAGCCCGAATAACTCTGATGTTGGTCATATAAATAATTTGATCGGTTTCAAAAATACGTCATTTAAACTCAAAAAATTTCCTGAAGTTTGAGCTATTTTATAATATTGAAAAGTAATTGGTGCAACCAATCGCATAATGAGTAAAGATAATCCAGATAAACAGTCAATTTCTCCCAACAACTGGGTGGAACTTTATAGTGATTATTTATACAATTATGCATACTCGAGAGTAAACGATGAGCAACTTGCATATGATCTGATCCAGGATACTTTCCTTGCTGCTCTCTCCGCTATCTCTTCTTTTGAGGGCAGAAGCAGCGAGAAAACATGGCTTATTTCTATTCTGAAAAGAAAAATCATCGACCATTACCGCAAAAGCAGCAGAAAGAAAGAACATAATATATTGGATAAGAATTTCAATGATGGAAAAGAGGATCTGCCATTTTATGACACAGGAGATATGCAAGGAAGTTGGATGATCCAAAGAGTTCCTCAGGACTGGCACTTAACTACAGGTGATTCTTTGGAAAATAAAGAGCTTGGAGAGATCATACGAAAATGTATTTCTGTTTTGCCAGAGAAATGGGCGGCTGTATTTACACTTAGGATTGTAGAAGAATTATCTTCGGATGATGTTTGTAAGGAACTGGAAATTACTGCGTCAAATCTATGGGTAATACTTCATAGGGCTAAACTCCGGTTACGGGATTGTGTAGAAAAAAACTGGCTAAAATAATTAGGGGATGACAAACGTAAAGAGAAGATTATTGGTATACATGCGTAAAATGATGCTTACCTGTGAGGAGGCCACCTATATGGCTACAAAAAATATTGTGGAAGGAGTTAATCTTAAGGACAGGATGAATTTACAAATGCATCTTGCTGCTTGTAAGCATTGCAGGAAATATTACTACCAGACAAGATTACTTACCAATACGCTTCGGCATCATGCATCAAAAGCATACAAACAGAATGCAATTTCTTTCCGCTTGTCTCCAGGCGAAAAATCCAATCTTCAGAAACTGATTTCCAATACAATTCAATCACCTTAATTTTTTTTTGTAAAAAATTTGTAAGGAAAGAGTAAATTCTTCGTCTTATTATTTATATTTAATCTAAATTAAAATAATAATTATATTATGAGAACAAAAAAATCTAAGGTAAAATCAACTGCACTTCTTGCAGGTATACTAGTAGGTGGAACTGCTTTGAACCTCAGTGCAGCAAATGTTAATTCAAGTGATCTGCTTGATTACACATCTCTTGGTAGTGGTGCAGAACTTCGAACAGAGCTTTTGGACCTGAACAGGATTTCATCAAATGCCATTGATAGAATCAATAGCGAAAACACGCTAAAATTTAGTGAGCTAAAGTGCGGCGAAGGAAAATGCGGTGGTGATAAAGAAAATGAAAAGGAAGGAAAAGTTGAAAAAGGTGAAAAAGCCAAAGAAAGCAAAACCGATGAGTCAAAGTGTGGTGAAGGAAAATGTGGTGGTGAAGAAAGTGAATCAAAAAAAGAAGATAAATAAAGGCTTTAATTAACGTGGGTTTTAGGGTAGGATGTCCGCAACAGTTGATATGCAGGTGTGAATTTAGCGGGCATCCTTAAAATATAAACTGCTATGAAAAAATATGCTGGTATAGGATTCAGACGCGATATTGCTAATGAAATTATTCAGGGCGAAATAGTTAAACCTTCCTTTATTGAGCTTGCTCCCGAAAACTGGATTGATATGGGGGGATATTGGAAAAAGAAGCTGAATGAAGCTGCATCAATCTATCCTGTAACCTGCCATGGTCTGTCGCTTTCCATTGGTAGTCCGGAGGATATCGACTGGGAATTTCTTAAAAAAATTAAAAATTTCATTGATGAATATAAAGTGGAGGTCTACTCGGAGCATTTGAGCTATACCAAATCAGGGAATGCACATTTATATGATCTGCTGCCTATTCCTTTCAGAGAAGATGCGCTTAATCATATAGTAGATCGTATAAAACGGGTTCAGGATTTTCTGGGAAGACCCATAGCCCTGGAAAATGTATCCTACTATACGCCGGTTGCTGCAGAGATGAGCGAAGCCGAATTTGTTTCACGAATAATCACAGAATCAGGTTGCAATATGCTGCTGGATGTGAATAATGTATATGTTAATGCATTTAACCACAAGTACGATGCAAAATCATTCCTTCGTAAAATGCCACTCGACAGGGTTGCATATATTCACATGGCCGGTCATCTTCAGATTGAACCGGATTTAATCATAGATACGCATGGTGAAGATATCATTGATCCTGTTTATGATCTGTTCGACTTTACGACTCAAATGATAAAACCAGTACCTGTGCTTCTTGAACGCGATTATAATTTCAATGACATTGAAAAACTGCAGGTTGAGTTAGCAACTATCGACAGAATATGTTCAAAAAACTGGATAAATCAACATCATGCTGTTGCCTGAAACCAGACATATACAGACAAAGCTTGGGGATTATTGCAAAACGGGAATACTCCCTGACATACCAGGTATAAACAAAAAACACGTAAAACACTATAGACGGCTGGTTTTTAATGTAGTTAAAAACAATTTGTTTCAGGCTTTCCCTATAGTAATTGATGTTATTGGTAAGGTGAAGTTTGTTCAGTTGATTGATGAATTTTTTAGTCGGCATCATGCACAAACCTCACAAATCTGGAAACTACCGGGTGAATTTTACGAATATGCAAAAACAAGCGATTGGGTTGAAAAATACAATATGCCCTGGTTAATTGATTTACTGCTTCTTGAATGGATTGAGATAAAGGTGCATACAATGCCAGACAGAACAGCACCAGAAACACAAATACAGGGAGACTTATTTACATCGCATCTGGTTATTAATCCCGATTTTGAAATAATAAAGTTATCTTATCCTGTTCACCTGGACCCGGTAAGAGCAGCAGAACAAAAAAAAGGAGATTATTTTGTTCTGGCTTTTCGTAATCGAGATACAGGGGCTGTTCGTTTTCTCAATCTCAGCGTCTTGCATGCATTTTTAATTGAGAACATGGTAAAAGAAAAACACTCCCTGGAGAAAATACTTCAGAATAGTATCGATAGATTCAGCATTGAAGATATCACCCAGCTTAAAACTGCGATCAAAATTTTCATTAAAGATCTTATGGATCAAAGATTTATTTTAGGATTTCTCAAACAGTAATTGTAATCATTTAATTATTCTATCCTGCCTGTTTGTAAATCATTTTTAAATATCTTTGGTAAGCTAAAATTTTCAGGGTGGCAAAAAAAATTCCTGTAATACGCAACACTAACTATACTTATTTTATACCACAGATTGCAATTCTAATTTTTATAATCTTCATTCTAAATTTCTTAAATGTATCTCATTATCTTCTTCTGGGTGTATCCCTTTACTTCCTGTTATCAATTTATCTTAAAGTACTGATTCCAAAATGGCACCGCAAGGGAATTTTTTATCTGAAAAAAGGAGAACTGCACGGAGCCATTCTCTCATTTCAAAAAAGCTATGAGTATTTTCAGAAAAATGCCTGGGTTGACCAATACAGGGCTTTCATTTTATTCAGTACCTCACAACTCTCCTATTCTGAAATGGCATTAATGAATATTATTTATTGTTACGAGCAAATGGGTGATAAAAAAATGGCGCAGAAATACCATAAGATCCTGCGGCAACAATTTCCAGACAACAAGTATTCCTGAAAAACTAACCTGTAAGATGTTTTAACAGTTATTAATCAGTAATCGATAACCTATAACTAGGAACAC
>DAOUOU010000226.1 GCA_030626465.1 Bacteroidales bacterium | reverse complement strand
CAGGAACTTATTCATATTACCAATGATTACTCTGAAAGCAGTCTCAGCAATAATTCAATTTACAGCCTGTTTGAAGACAATCAAAAAAATATCTGGATCGGAACTTATAATGGATTAGACTTTTACAATTCAATTTATTCAAATTTCCAGCATTACATGTTAATCTCAGAAATCGATAAGAATCTGAGCAATAATATCGTGAATACTTTTTGTGAAGATGAAAACAGGATCTGGATTGGTACGGAGAAAGGAGTCAGCATTATTGACCGCCCTGATAAAAGTTTTACTTATTTTAATCAATTGAAATATCCCGCGACACTTAGATCGGATGCAGTTTGGGCAATTACAAATGACGTACAGAGAAATTTCTGGATAGGCACATGGGCAAACGGATTAGGCAGATACAACCCACAAACCGGAGCTTTCACACATTATACTGCATCAGATCAGGAACAGAATACGATAAGCTCTAACAATATTTTCTCCCTGGTGACAGATAAGGAGGGTATACTCTGGATTGGTACAATGGGAGGCGGATTGAACAGGTATGATCCGTCAACCTCAATTTTTACGGTATATGCACATGACAATAACGATCCGGCATCATTATCGAATGACTGGATAAGACAGATCTTTGTGGATAGTAAGGAAAGATTTTGGGTTTCAACCTATGATGCCCTGGATTTAATGGACAGGAAAAGTGAAACCTTTTATGGTTTCTATCCTGATGAATCAGATCCGAAATCAATAAGCGACGATGGAGCCATTGTTATTTTTGAAGATTCAAAGGAGAACATCTGGCTTGGAACGGAGAGCGGATTGAATTTGTTTAATTCTGCAGATTCCGGTTTTTCTTATTATTTGGAAGAAGATGGCTTACCCAGTAATGTCATTCAGGCAATTTTGGAAGATGATAATGGAAATTTATGGATCAGTACGAATAATGGCATTTCAAAATTCATTGATGGAATTCACTTGCCTGAGAAACCCGAGTTTAAAAATTTCGATGCCAGAGATGGATTGAAAGGGAATAAATTCAATCGCAGGTCATCTTTAAAAACTTCTGACGGACTTCTGTACTTCGGAGGGAAAAACGGATTTATAAGTTTCAATCCTGAAGCTATTGAAAGCGACACCAATATTCCTCCGGTAGTAATTACTGAAGTACTTGTTTTCAATAAATTCGAGATCGGACCGGATAGTGATGTTGCATTTGTCGAAAATCATATAAGTCTGGCAGATGAAATACAACTCAAATACAATTATTCTGTATTTACTATTAAATTCGCAGCCCTAAATTATCTTATTCCAGAAAAAAACCAATATGCCTATATGCTTGAAGGTTTTGAAGAAAGTTGGAATTTTGTAGGAAACAGGCGTACAGCAACTTATACCAACCTTGATCCGGGTAAATATATATTTCGGATTAGAGCATCAAATTCAAGTGATGTGTGGAATACCGAAGGTAAGTCGTTAAAAATTACCATTCTTCCTCCATGGTATCGTACGTTTTGGGCATACCTGGGATATTTCATCATTATCTCAACTGTAATACTGATCTTTAGAAAATTCATTGTTGCGCGTACTCAGCTCCAGCATCAGCTTGTTCTTAAAAATGTTGAAAAGGAGCACATGGATCAGGTGAATAAAATGAAAACCAGGTTTTTCACAAATATTTCCCATGAATTCCGCACACCACTAACTCTGATAATCAGTCCCCTTGAAAGTCTCTTGTCCGATATCAATATCAAGCCGGTAATAAAGCAACAACTGAATCTTATTCAGCAAAATGCAAGAAGATTGCTAAGGTTAATCAATCAATTACTGGATATTTCACAAATAGAATCCGATCATTTGAGATTAAAAGTAAGCCAGGGAGATATAGTCAATTACATTAAAGAAATTGTAACCTTGTTCAGATGGCCTGCTGTTCAAAGAAATATTCAATACCAATTTACGTCAGATAAGGACAGTTATTTTGCTTTTTTCGATAACGATAAAATCGAAAAAATCTGCTACAACCTTATTGCCAATGCCTTCAAGTACACTCCCGATGAAGGCAGGATTGAGGTGGATATAACTATTGGGGATAAGGATATCAGTAACTTAAACGGGTATTTGAAATTGATGGTAGGCGACTCTGGCGTTGGCATTAGAAAGGAGGAACAGGAAAAAATATTTGAACATTTCTACAGGTCGGAAATTACAAAGAATCTGGAGGAAAGTGGATTTGGAATTGGCCTGGCTATTGTCAAAGGACTTGTGGATGCGTATCGTGGTAAAATTGAGATCAATAGCGAAGAAGGAAGAGGCACACAGTTTATCATTCACCTTCCGATCGAGAGAGAATTCTTTCGCGATCAGGAGGTAGATACTAAGGTAAAAGAAGAAAAATCAGTCACACTCGACATTTATGATCTTGAACAGGGATTGATGGAATCAAGTCAGGCACATATTGTAGAAGAGAAACCTTTAGCTGAGCAAAAAAGTGAAAAATCCGTTATTTTATTAGTTGAGGATGATCAGGAGCTCCGTGCTCATTTGAAAAATAAGTTCTCGACGTATACTATCCTGGAAGCCGAAAACGGACAACAAGCATTTGAAGTTACCAATGAGCACCATCCTGATCTCATTATTAGTGATATTCGTATGCCGGTAATGGATGGGCTTGAATTGTGTAAAAAAATAAAAACAGACGAAAACACCTCGCATATTCCAATAATACTGTTAACAGCAAAGGTATCTGAAGTAGACAAGTTTGAAGGTCTCAACATAGGTGCTGATGCTTATATTACAAAACCTTTCGATGTTAAAATATTATTGGCTACAACAAGAAATCTTATTGAATCGAGAAAACAGCTAAAAGAAAAATACAGTAAGAGCATAGTAGTTGAACCTACTGATATTTCTATTACTTCTGTTGATGAGAAATTTCTTAAAAGATCAATCGCCATTGTTGAAGAACATATTGCCGATCCTGATTACAGCGTGGATTTGTTCAGTAAAGAGGTAGGCATGAGTCGTTCACATTTGCACAGAAAATTTGTAGGTCTGGCCGGGCTGTCGCCCAGTAGTTTTATCCGCACCCTTAGAATGAAACGTGCAGCACAACTTTTAACGAAAGGGCAATTAACAGTTTCAGAAATATTGTTCGAAGTAGGTATAAAAAGCAGATCTTATTTCACCAAGAGCTTCAAAGAACAGTTCGGAGTATCTCCTACCGAATTCACTGATATAAATAGTCAGAATCATTCTATTCAGGATATCGGATAAACTTTTCTAAGGGATTAGTTACATAAGAGATCATAATTGAAACATTTGAGACTAAATACAAACAATTAATAATCAGTTTGTTAGATATTATGATATAAAAATGAGACATTTGAGACTACATATGAGACACTTTCAGCCAGAATAACAACTTTCTCCTTTTACTTTTAAAATCCGTTCT
>DAOUOU010000049.1 GCA_030626465.1 Bacteroidales bacterium | reverse complement strand
TCGTAAAGCTGTAAACATCCTGAGCGCAGGCCAGAAGAAATAGCGGGCCAGAGCAAGAGGGAATGGACAACTGTTAGGAAATTCCAAAAGGTGCACCGCATTTTCGTTTTGTGAATTTACTTACAGTTGACCAGGGCGGGCAGAAGCATTATTTCTTCTTGAACTTTTGTTTCTTTTGTTTCAAGACAAAAGAATAAAGACCAAGTATAAAATTGATTTCAGTTAAATTTCGTATTTTTCAATGAAATTATCTGTTAATCAGTATGGATCAAGACGCACAAATAAGAAGTGCAGCTTTTAAATGGTTAAATAGACTAGAGGAAATACATGGAGATGTGCTCTCCAGGAACCTCCTTGAACAAGGTTTTGATTATAAAGGTTCACGCATTACACTTGTTGGTCCAAAAGGAATCTGGAAACCAAAAATGATGAAATATCCTCTATCTATTACTACCATATTCAATGGCCCCTATGCTGACTCGTTATCTAGAACGAATGATCTTCAATATAGCTATAGAGGTAATGACCCATACCATTCCGATAATGTAGGTTTAAGAGAGGCTATGAAGCACCGAATTCCGCTAATTTATTTTTTTGCATTAGAAGTGGGTAGGTATTTGGTTACAAAACCAGTTTTCATAGTAAATGATGATATTAGCTCGCTAATGTTTACTGTACTTGTTGACAACGATCTTGAAGTTACCAAAGAAAATCCCTCTGAGAATGATATTGATACAGTCAATGATATCGAGTATGGAAGAAGGGCATATCTGACTTCAAATATGAAAATAAGACTTCACCAAAGATCCTTCAGAGAAAGGGTTTTGAGAGCATATAACAATCAATGCAGCTTATGCAGATTAAGACATGTTGAGTTGTTGGATGCTGCTCATATAATCGCTGATAAAGAAGAAGACGGATTACCTATCATAACGAATGGATTGTCTCTGTGTAAAATACATCATGCTGCATTTGACCAGGATATTTTAGGAATAACACCTGATTATCAAATAAAAGTTAGACAGGATATTTTAGAAGAAAAGGATGGCCCGATGCTAAAATATGGAATTCAAGATTTAGATAATCAAAAGATTATGCTTCCAAGAAGGAAAGAGAATTGGCCGGATCAATATAGATTGGAGAATCGATTTCAGAGATTTCTAAATGCAATCTAGTTTCAAAAATAAGATATAACCTTTTATGCCTAGACCACAAACAATACAAATATTTCTTCCTGATGGCTCTGCCCGAAGTATTAAAATTGCCGAAATAACATCAAAGATTGTAAAAGCAATCCAAATTCCTCGTAATAAAATTAAAACTGCAGAACAAAGGGAAGAAACTTCAAATGCTGGAGTCTATTTTCTTTTTGGGGAATCTGAAGAAACTGCTAAATCAAAGGTTTATATTGGGGAAGCAGAGAATTGTATAAAAAGAATTAAACAGCATCTAAAGAGGGAGTTTTGGAATGTTGCCATTCTCATAATCTCAAAAACAGAAAGCTTAACTAAATCACATGTTAAATTCCTTGAAAATCATTGTGTTAATCAAGCAAAAGATATTGGTCGTTATGAGGTAGAAAATGCTTCAAACCCAACAAAATCTCATATTACAGAGCAGATGGAAGCAGATATAATGGATCTTTTTGATGATATGAAGATTCTTCTTTCTACGCTAGGCTTTCCAATATTTGAATCATTAAGAAGAGATATTGATAAAAAAGGAGAGTTAATCTGCAAGGGACGGGATGCCATTGCATACGGTGAATATACAGATGATGGTTTAGTAGTATTTAAAGGTTCAATTGCTAATAAAGAAGAAAGTGCTACAGCTGGTTCCTGGATAATTGGGATGAGAGAGAAACTATTAAATTCAAATATTCTTGCAAAAAAAGGTAATGTTTTGGAATTTATATCTGACCATATTTTTAATTCCCCTAGCGCTGCTGCTGGCGCTGTGTTAGCAAGGAGAGCAAATGGTTGGCTAGAATGGAAAAATAATGATGGTAAAACTCTCGATGAATTAGAGAGAAAAGAAGAGTCTTAGCAAACATTATTGTTAATATATTATCACTATTGTCTATTCGAGAATATCCACTTTTAAGACAGTGAGAATAAAATAAACTTTGTAATTATGGACATTTGTACTCTAATTGATTCATCAGCACTTTGGATAGGACTTGTATTATTTTTAATAGGTATATTACAACTTAGAAGGACATTTAAACAAAAAAGGTTATCTGGCTCAAACTCACCTAATCTAATTATAGGTGGTGACAATAGGGGTGAATTTGGTAAGTTCAAAAGAATTGTTAATAGTTCTACCCTTATTTTTACTATTACCTATGATTGGTTATCACTTTCAGTGACATTGATAGGTCTATTTTTAACATTAAGTGGTTTCGTTTGTAGATAAGAGATATTTACAAACAGATTTTCATATTTCATTCGTACAGCTAGATCAAATCCGTGCGCAAGCCAGAAAAAATTGCGGGCCAGAGCCGGAGAGAATGGGCTTTTAGGCCTTAGCAGCCGTAATGCGAAAGCCGTTAAAAACAGCAAGGGAGCGGAGAAGCATTATTTGTTGCTCACAATTTGTTTAATTTTTAAAATGTGTTCGCGAACCGTAGCAAGCCCGGTTTCTTGAATTTTTGGTATATGTACTAAGTCTGGCCTACAAGAAATTTGGAACTAAAACAAGGTGAAGGTTCGTAGCACCGGACTGTGAAGCATTTTTGTTTGAGTGACGACGAAGGAGGAATGAGTTTAAATGCGCACGCAGAACCGAGCCGTAGTTTTATCCAAATTTCTTTCCAGCCTTGATTTTTTGCTTCCTTTTTGATCAAGCAAAAAGGAAGTGCCTGCCCGGCATCAGGGCAAAGAAAAGATTCTATACTTAAAGATAGCAAGTGTATTAAAAATTTACCAGTTGGAAGGCTGACTGAGCGCTAAATTTTCAATTCTCTTGCGGATTAGTGTAAATATTTCATTTATAAGCACTTAAACTAAATAGAACTTAGACTGTGCGTCGGCAAATAGATATATTGCTGTGTGGCTGACGGTGAGGTTGCGGAAGTGATGAATAAATAAAATTTGTACATTCTTAACAAATTTTATTTTTCGCGCTTCAGCATTTGCCGAGCGGCAATTTAACGATAATGCTAATTATGCGACATTGGGTAAACGCAGAGTTTGAATTTTGCAATCTCACATGATTATGGCTCAATTGATACAGAAAGTTGATTCTTGGACGGGAAGTTCTATTTAATATAATATCCATTATACTTGACGACTTTGGTTAGAGCGTCGGTAGGAAATTCACGTTAACTCAAAATGATTTGAATATTCTAAAAGTTTTTGAATAGCATTAGGGTGTAACTACCGGAAATTCCCTTAACATAACATCATTGCCGTACTCGGAGCTAAAGTCCTAGTACTGATGTTATGTTAAACAGCAAAGCTGTTACGGGAATTTCCTGCGGTTGTCGTATAATTAATATTATGTTAAATAGGAAATATAAAAGCCAAGGAGGTTTGAAAAAACCCCCTTCTCTATCGTATTTTATTCGCTATCAGAATCCGTAGATTCTAACTTGTCCTTGACTTCATCATCAGAATCCATAGTTGCTAATTTGGCCTTGACCTCATCGTATCTATCCATCATGCCCATCCTGTAATATAAAGTTTTAAGCGTTTCAAGTGTACTAAACTCTTCAGGATCGATTTCATTAGCCTTTTCCATAAATGGTAAAGCCCTGGCCATTACTTCATCTGCTGCGTCCTTTGCAATTCCATATTCCAGCGGATCACGAATATCATCCACTTCTTTGTACATCTCTACAGCTTTGTTATAGTACATTACACCAAGATTGTAGTAAGCATTAAAATATTCTGTGTTAATATCAATGCATCGCTGGTAAGTTTCACGAGCTTTTTCCGTCTCACCCATCTTATCATACAAAGTTGCTTCTGCAAATATGAAGGATAAATTTGTCGGATCTTCCTCTTGGGCAATTTGCAGGTAATCCAGCGCTTCCTGAGTTTTCCCTCCAACCAGGTAATAGTTGATCAATTCAATAAGTACCGACTGATTATCAGGAAATCTTTTGAAACCTTCCAAAAGAGATTCAATTCCCTTGGCTGTGTCACCCATTTCCCAGTATTTTTTCTTTAAAAAGATATACAGATCAGGCTCCGGATAGTCGTAGCTTTTTGCTT
Organism: Bacteroidales bacterium; assembly: GCA_030626465.1. GTDB lineage: Bacteria > Bacteroidota > Bacteroidia > Bacteroidales > UBA10428 > UBA10428. The sequence continues at coordinate 11,510 of DAOUOU010000049.1, read as the reverse complement.
TTTCATAGTATTCGATAGCTTTCTCCGGCAATTCTGCCCTCGATGCTGCCATACCTGCGTAATATATGAGCGTGGTATCCACTACTCCTTCCATTATAGGTTTTTCATTGATTGTTGTGATAGCCGCAAAAGCATAAAAAGATGCATCGTACTTTTCTTTGAAAAATTCTTCAATTGCCTGGCGTTCGTATTGTTTTTTCAATCTGTTATAGTTTTCCAGCAGATCTTTAGTGAGTTTATTTTCAGTGTCAAGCTCCTGTGTTTTCTCAAGCGATCTGGTAGCTTCAGACAATGAATTTTCGTAAAGCTTGACTGTTTCCTCGAAACTGTTAACAATACCGTCTTTGAAGATAATTTCAATCTTTTCGTAAATGTACTTCTCGTATTTGCCTTCGTCATCACCCTCCCAGGGCTGAATGTCCATCGGCTCACGATAGAATAGTTTAACATGTGCCTGTTGAGTTCCCTGTGCAAGAAATTCACGATGCAAATCGAAGATATCCATCATCAGTTCAGCACGAGATAACCAGAATTTTGGGTTGGTATTTTTCTTTTCATCAACCAGGTTTTCATCACTCTTCTTCAATTTGTTTTTGTAAATGCTATAATTGGCATCGGGTGAACCTTCAGCAGTTTGTGCTTTTATTTCTGCTGCGGCGGTCAGAATAAGCAATGCAAAAAAATATGTTAACTTCTTCATGTTAATAATATTTATTGAATTCATATATCAAAACAAAAAATTTGCCAAACAAATAGTATGCTGGCAAATTTAATAAAACACTTCATATTAAGACGTAAACTCAGTTTAAATAGCATTATTCATTGCTCTCACTCACTTCCTGGTCAGAATTATCCAATTCCCCTTCCATATCCTGGTTTTTCAGAACACTGGCAACCGCTGCAATCGAATCGTTTTCGCGAATGTTGATCAATCGTACTCCCTGTGTTGCTCTTCCTGAAATTCTTATTTTTTCAACCATCAAACGTATTGTTATCCCCGACCGGTTGATGATCATTATGTCATCGTTATCCGTGACAGATTTTATCGAGATAAGATCACCTGTTCGCTTCGTGATATTGATGGTTTTCACACCTTTCCCACCCCTGTTTGTTATTCTATAGGCTTCGATATAGGTTCGTTTGCCAATACCTTTCTCCGATACTACCAGTATTGTAGTATCTTCTTTTTCAGGTTCGGCCAGTACCATGCCAATCACTTCATCTTTGTCATCCTTCATACGTATCCCTATTACTCCCGAAGCATTTCTTCCCACCTGTCGCACAGTACTCTCATGGAACCGAATAGCTTTGCCAGAGCGCACTGCAAGAATAATATGATTCTTACCGTTTGTAAGCCTGGCCTGAAGCAGACTGTCTTCTTCCCTGATATTGATGGCGATTATACCGTTCTGACGAGGTCTTGAATAAGCTTCCAGAGCAGTTTTTTTAATTATCCCGCGATTGGTTGCCAGTACAATATAATTATTGTTAAGATATTCAGGATCAGTAAAATTGGTAACATTAATGAAAGCTTTAACTTTATCTCCCCCTTCAATATGTATCAGATTCTGAATTGCCCTTCCTTTTGAAGTACGGGTTCCTTCAGGTATCTGATACACCTTGAGCCAGAAACACTTACCCTTTTCAGTAAAAAACAGCATTGTATTGTGCATGGTTGCATGGAACATGTGCTCAAGGAAGTCCTCGTCGCGTGTATCACTTCCCCTGCTACCCACTCCACCTCTGTTCTGCGTTCTGAATTCGCTCAGGGGTGTACGTTTAATATAGCCAAGATGCGAAATGGTAATGATCATATCATCATCGGCATAGAAATCTTCAGGATTGAATTCTTCTGCATTGGGTATTATCTCGGTACGTCTCTCATCACCATACTTGTCACGAATCTCAATCAGTTCATCCTTGACGATATTCATCCTGAGTTCCTCGCTTGCAAGTACTTCTTTCAACCAGGTAATATGTTTTATCAGTTCGTCGTATTCCTGCTTTAGCTTTTCAATTTCCAGTCCGGTAAGTCTGTGCAGACGCATATCAAGTATTGCCTTTGCCTGAATCTCACTGAGATCAAATGTTTTCATAAGTCCGTCGCGGGCAATATCAGGAGTTTTTGATCCACGAATAAGAGCAATGACTTCATCTATATTATCAACAGCAATGATCAGTCCCTCCAAAATATGAGTCTTCTTTTCTGACAGCTCCAGATCGTATTTTGTGCGGCGAACAATAACATTATGCCTGTGCTCAACAAAATACTTAATCAGTTGCTGAACATTCAGCATCCTGGGACGACCCCTGACAAGGGCAATATTATTTACATTAAAGCTTGTTTGCAGTTGAGAGTACTTGAACAGTTTGTTTAAGACCACGCCTGATTGCGCATCCTTCTTGAGAATGATAACTATTCTCAAACCTTTTCTGTCCGATTCGTCATTGATGTATGAGATGCCTTCAATTTTCTTCTCATTGATCATTTCGGCAATCTTCCTGATCATTTCCGCCTTATTCACCTGGTAAGGTACTTCTGTCACAGCAATTCTTTCCCTTCCCGAGGAAGTGATCTCAATTTCGGTTTTTGCTCTCAGTACTATGCGGCCTCTTCCTGTTTCGAAAGCCTCCTTTACCCCGATGTACCCGTAAATAATTCCTCCGGTCGGAAAATCGGGAGCCTTGATGTGCTCCATGATCTCCTCTATGCTGATCTCCTTGTTATCAATGTATGCAATAGTGGCATCACACACTTCTCTCAGATTATGAGGAGGCATATTTGTGGCCATACCAACGGCAATCCCTGATGCTCCGTTTACAAGAAGGTTAGGAATACGTGCAGGAAGTACAGTGGGTTCCTTGAGTGTATCATCAAAATTCAGTTGAAAATCTACGGTGTCCTTATCCAGGTCAGCAAGGGTTTCTTCAGCAATACGTTGCAGACGGGCCTCGGTATATCTCATGGCTGCCGGACTATCACCATCCATTGAACCAAAATTACCCTGACCATCGACGAGAGGGTATCTCAACGACCAGTTCTGCGCCATGCGAACCATGGCATCATAAACCGATCCGTCTCCGTGCGGGTGATATTTACCCAGCACCTCTCCTACTATCCTGGCTGATTTTTTAAATGGCCTGTTTGCCATTACTCCCAATTCCGACATTCCGAATAAAACCCTGCGATGTACTGGTTTCAACCCATCCCTTACATCAGGAAGTGCCCGCGACACAATTACCGACATCGAATAATCGATGTAGGCAGATTTCATTTCTTCCTCAATGTTGACTTTTAATATTCTCTCTTCTTCGGCCATTGTTATTGTAAATAAGATTTTATTTGTGGAAAAATAATGCTAAATTTATTAGAAAATGAGCAAGCTAAAGTAGATATTTATGGTGTGAAAGTGATAAAAATCACCCTGTAATTATCAACAAAAAGTGTTTATAAAACGTTGTTTATTATTAGTATATTTGTCATTATCTAAGCGCTGTAGAATCTGATAAAAGAACAGTTAATTACACTTGTATGGACGCAAAATTTTCACAACGAATAAAAGATGTATTATCTTACAGTAAGGAAGAGGCTATACGCCTTGGTAATACAGAGATTGGTCCCGAACACCTTTTTCTCGGGATCTTACGTGAAGGAGAAGGAATAGCCATCGATGTTCTGGTTACTTTAGGATCCAATCTTTACGAATTAAGAAAAGATATTGAAACCGGTCTGAACCCATCCGGTCCCATAAAAATAACCCATACCGAAAATATTCCTTTGTTAAAGTCTTCGGAGAGAATCTTAAAACTGGTCTACCTCGAAGCAAAATCACTCAGCAAAACAACGATTGACACTGGGCACCTTCTGCTTGCTATTCTTAAGGATGAGAACAGCACTGTATCAAAGGTCCTCATTAAGCATAACATTGATTACGCTAATGTTCGCAAAGAGCTGGAGAAAGACTCGACTGAACCCATAGAAAATGCTGAACCAAGAGCAGAGTTTCCTGGCGAGGAAGACGAACCGGGCAGTACTTTCGGACCTGGTAAAGGAGGTAGTCAGGAGCAATCAGCCAAATCAAGTTCGGAAACCCCGGTGCTCGATAATTTTGGTATCGATCTTACCAAGTCTGCTGAAGAAGATAAGCTCGATCCTATTGTTGGCCGTGAAAAGGAGATTGAACGTCTTGCCCAGATTCTTAGCCGGCGAAAGAAAAACAATCCCATACTTATCGGAGAACCAGGTGTTGGAAAATCAGCAATAGCAGAAGGACTGGCAATGCGGATTATTCAACGCAAAGTATCACGCGTGCTTTTCGGGAAACGTGTGGTAACTCTGGATCTGGCATCGATAGTTGCCGGAACAAAGTATCGTGGACAATTCGAAGAGAGGATGAAAGCCATACTTAATGAGCTGCAGAAAACTGCAGATGTCATCCTGTTTATTGATGAGATACATACCATTGTAGGCGCAGGAGGAGCCACAGGATCACTCGACGCAGCTAACATGTTGAAACCAGCCCTGTCAAGAGGTGAAATACAATGCATAGGTGCCACAACTCTTGACGAATACAGACAACATATCGAGAAAGACGGCGCCCTTGAGCGAAGATTCCAGAAAGTAATGATTGAACCTACTTCGGAAGAAGAAACTGTTGATATACTCAACAACATCAAAGAACGCTATGAAGATCACCACAATGTGATCTACACCAACGAAGCTATACAGGCTTGTGTGAAATTGACCAACAGGTATATTACCGACAGGCATCTTCCTGATAAAGCCATTGATGCCCTTGATGAATCAGGGTCGAGAGTGCACATCTTGAATATTGTAGTGCCTGAAAATGTTCTTAGTCTTGAACAAAAGGTTGAGGAAACGAAAAAGGATAAAATAAAAGCTGTTAAGAATCAGAATTTTGAGAAAGCTGCAAACTTTCGTGATAAGGAGAAAGAATATATTGAGCATCTGGAGGAAGAAAAGATACGCTGGGAAAAAGAACTGGCGCGTAATCGTGAGATAGTAGACGATGAGAAGGTAGCTGAAGTAGTTGCCATGATGACAGGTATCCCTGTGCAACGAATAGCACAAGCCGAAGGTATACGACTCCTCAAGATGGGTGATGAGATGCGTAGCAATGTTATCGGGCAGAACGAAGCCGTTGAAAAAGTTGTCAAATCAATTCAGAGAAACCGTGCCGGATTAAAGGATCCGAATAAGCCTATTGGAACATTCATCTTCCTCGGTCCCACCGGTGTTGGAAAAACACAGCTGGCAAAAGTTCTTGCACAGTATCTGTTCGATAGTGCAGACAACCTGATACGCCTTGATATGAGCGAGTACATGGAGAAGTTCTCTGTATCCCGACTTGTTGGAGCTCCTCCGGGATATGTTGGATACGAAGAGGGTGGTCAGCTTACTGAAAAAGTGCGAAGAAAACCATATTGTGTTGTGCTTCTCGATGAGATAGAGAAAGCCCATCCGGAAGTTTATCATATCTTACTGCAAGTACTTGATGAAGGGCAGTTAACTGACAGTCTTGGTCGCAGAGTCGATTTCAGAAATACCATCATTATTATGACCTCGAATATCGGGACAAGGCAACTGAAGGATTTCGGTCAGGGAATTGGTTTTAGCACGACGGCCAAGGAGGCCCAGAGTAATGACTATGTGAAAAGTGTAATTCAAAATGCTCTTAAGAAAGCTTTCGCTCCTGAATTTCTTAACAGGATTGATGATGTCGTCTTGTTCAATACACTTTCAAAAGAAGACATCTATAAAATCATCGATATCGAGCTGGACGGTTTGTACAAGCGAATAATAAACCTTGGTTATAAAATTAAGCTCACCACTCCTGCCAAGGATTATATTGCCGAAAGGGGATACGATATACAGTTTGGTGCCCGGCCATTAAAAAGAGCCATCCAGAAATACCTGGAAGATCCCATGGCTGAAGTTTTAATTAAATCTGATATAAAAGAAGGTGATACCATCAATGTCGGATTCAGTGCAAAAACAGAAGAAATCACCATTAAGGTTACTCCAGGTGCTAAAGTAAAAGTTAGTGATACCGGGAAATAAACAGATTAGTAATTCGTAAGAATTTTCTAATACTATATATTGAAAAGAAGAGAGGATATGCATCCTCTTTTTCTTTTTCATATAACTTCTATCTCAATAAACACAACTGTCTGATTTTCTTTGATAAGCTCTATGCGTTCGGTTGCTTAACTGTGTAACTGATTAATTGGTCAATCGATTAAATGAAGTTTTTGATGGAAAGTTGAGGAGTTTAGTTGTTGAGTGGTTGAGAAATTCAACATCATGCAGACCATTAAAAATCCTTACTAGTTCAATCTTGAAGACCTAACAAACCAACAATCCAAAAATCTAATAACTAGTAATCAGCAACCCAATAATTCAACTTCATTTATTCAGTTCTCCAGTTCCCCAGTTAATCGATAATTCTTTTCTCTCTGTATGCCAGTCTATTTATCCAATTGAGAATGTAATTCAGTGATAATTTGTTTTACTTTGTATAGTAGTCAGAAAATCTGCTCAAAATTAGTATGAAGTGAAACATTTTGTAAGGATAACATCTATCCTGTTTGTTACAATTATTGCTTGTTGCAGTCTTTCATACGGGCAAATTCAGACAAAAATTGATAGTCTTCAAAACCTTATTGAACATACAAAAGATGATAGCCTGAAAATAACCTATCTTATCAATTTAAGCAGTCTTATTAAAAAATTCGATCGTCAGGAAGCTTTTGCTATTGCTGAGAAAACAGTTTCTCTGGCCAACAAGATAGAAAAAGATTGTTATCGTGCAATGGCATACGATAACCTGGCCTATATGCATTATGAGCTCAATAACCTCGACTCCGCTCTATATACTTATGATAAGGCCATTGAAATGGTTGATACAACACAATGTAATGAGTTGTTAGCAATTATTCTGAACGGAAAAGGTATTGTCTATCGTGAGAAGGGAAACCTGATCAAATCTGCAGAATGCCATAAACTGGCACTGGAAGAATACCGTGAAACAGGTGATACCATTGAACTGGTGAGTATGCTCAGGACTATCGGACTTACCTATAAATTAATGGGTAGAAACGACGAAGCCTTCAAATACTATTTTGAAGGCATTAAAATGGCCGAAGCTATTGCCCATAAACCTGAAATAGCCTATTTGAGCAACAATATCGCCAGTTTGTACTTAAATCAGGATAATCCTGATAAAGCTCTTCCCTATTTGCAGAAAGCAAAGAATATTTTGGAAGAGTTGGATTATAAGTCAAATATTCTGGGAATTAACATCAATCTGGCTGTGCTTTATATGAGACAGGACAGCATCGAAATTTCTCTGCATTATTATGATACGGCACTCAAGCAGGCATTTCAGTTGAATGACTCTCAAAGGATAAGTACAATTTATATTAATCTGGGTGAATTTCATTACATGTCTGGTAACTACAAACTATCTGAAGAATTCAATAAGAAAGCATACAGAATAGCTACCGAAAACAAGTTTTATCGCATGATGATATATGCATGTATCGGTCTGGCAAACACTTACATAAGTCTTGATCAGCCAACGAAGGCAATAAAATTTCTTAAACTTGGATTGGAAACTGCGAAAAGGACCGGCTATCTGGATGGAATTAAAGATTCTTCCGGTCTGTTAAGCAAAGCCTATGCAAAAACAGGCAATTACAAAGAAGCATATCTTGCTCATGTTGAGTATAAAAATGCAAGTGATAGTCTATTTAATGAAAGCAAAGTAGAAGAAATAACACGCCTGGAAATGCAATATGAGTTTGATAAAAAGCAACAGGAGCAAGATTTTATTAATAAACAGAAAAATCTGGCCTATCTGTCAGAACTTAAACAACAGAAAACACTACGAAATGCTGCAATATCAGGTGCTTTCCTGGTTATTGTCATTGCACTGATAACAATATACTATTATAGACTGAGACAAAAAGAAAAAGTACATAAACTGCAAAGCGATCTTTTTCTTTACATGCAAAAATCCCTTAGTCAGCAGATGAATCCTCATTTTATATTTAACACCTTAAATTCCATTCAGTATTTTATTCACATCAACAACAAAGAAGCTTCCTTAGATTATATTGGCAAGTTTGCCAGTCTGATGCGAATGGCATTGTACAATTCTCAGTACCCTACAATTCCGCTTCAGGATGAACTGGAAATTTTGAAGCTTTACGCCGAACTCGAATCACTCCGGTTCACGAAACCTTTCGAATTAAAGATTGATGTGAAAAAAAATATCGATCAGACTCATGTGAAAATACCTTCCTTTTTGTTGCAGCCATTAGTAGAAAATTCGATAAAACATGGTATTTCCGGCCTCTCCGATAATGGCAAAATACAAGTCACGATAGAAGAGCGTAACCATCAACTTCATTGTTCTGTTGAGGATAATGGGGTTGGCAGACAGAGTAAAACAGCTGTTAATAATATATATGGACGAAAACACAAATCAATGGCAACCGGTATAACTCAAAAACGATTGCAGCTTTTGAGTTTATACTACAATAAAAATACATATCTCAGGTATACTGATCTGAAAAAGAATGGTTCCGGCGCATCGGGAGGAACAAGAGTAGATATTTCGATCCCCATTTTAACAGATTAATTTTATTGGTTTCTGTTTTGACAAATGATTTACTATACATTCGAAAGTAATAACACTCATACATGCTACGAACAGTAATAATCGACGATTCCCCTGATTCAATTGATTATTTAAGCGATCAGTTAGGTAAGCTTTATAAGAAAGTAAGGATTATTGATACCGCATCATCTGTTGAGCAAGGTGTGGCTCTCATCAATAGAGTGAAACCTGATCTGGTTTTTCTGGATATTGAACTGGGCAGTCAGACAGGTTTTGATCTTCTTGCGAAAGTAAATAAAATCTCGTTTAATCTCATATTCACTACAGGTCATAATCAATATGCCCTCGATGCCTTTCAATACAATGCTATACATTATCTCTTAAAGCCAGTTCAATTCAACGAATTAAAAGATGCTGTTGATAGAGTGAGAGAAATGCCCGGAAAATCAGATATCTATGTCTCTAAAATTAAATCTTTACTTCAAGATTTAAATAAAGCAGAGCCTGATAAATTATCTCTTTGCACAGAAAAGGGTACTCGTTTTGTCACTATTATGGATATCATCCTTATTCAGGCAGATGGAAGTTATTCGCGAGTTAAGATGCTTAATGGCAAAGAGTATATACTATCACGATTATTAAAAAAATTTGAACAGGAGCTCAGGGAATATTCCTTCTATCGCCTCAGCAAATCTTATCTTATCAACTTAAACCATGTTATAATGTACAGAAGAATCGACGGAGGCACAGTTGAAATGGAAGGAGGTATAAACATTCTTGTTCCAAGAAGAAAAAGGGAAGATTTTATGATTAAAATGACAGATTTTCTGAGATAGTTCGCTTGTATTTACTATTCCATACAAACCAAATACTACCATTCATACACTCAACCCTGCCATACACAAAGTGATCCTTGAACATTCCGTATTCTTTTTATTTTTTTGCGCCAATAATCCAACAGACCCTTACAATGAAATACATTTCATCGGGTGGTATAATCAAAAAAGAAACCACCAGATCTGACCTGCAAAAAAGGATTGAAAAAGTCATCATGCAGGTCGATGAGAACATAAATTCTACTATTGATATAAAAGAACTTTCACAAACCGCATGCCTGTCAGAATTTCATTTCATACGAATTTTTAATGAATTTTGTGGCTGTACTCCTTATCAGTATGTTATTAAAAAACGTATTAACAGAGCAAAGATGCTTATTCAGCACAACATATATTCTGTTTTTGAAGTAAGTCAGGCATGCGGATATGAGAGCGTACAAACATTCAGAAAATGTTTTAAAAGAGAGACAGGTTTTAGTCCGAGTGAGTATTCAAAACTCAAGCAAGCAGTCTAGTGTACTAATTACTACACTAGAAGCATTTCAGTTGTTAAGGTGTGGTGTATTTCCGCAATTTTTTATTTTTGAATTTTTTTAACCAGATTATCTGGTATCTTTGTCGCACTATTTTTATGACACTGAATAAATCAATAATTGTGTAAGTGTCCTGACGGACAACCTTCCGAAGGATTACCTCTTTCAGGTAGTTCGATTTACCTATTTGTATATCTTTTATTTATAGCTGATAGTATTTGCTATCTTCATTACACTATTAAATTGTTTCAATCATGAATACATACTTTTACGAAGTTTTCGAAAATATTCCCCGACAAGGGCCAGGTTTAAATTCATCAACACGACACGCTTTTGAATGCATAAAATCAGACTTGCCGGATGAGCCAGTAATATTGGATATGGGCTGTGGTAAAGGAGTCCAGACACTAGAGCTCGCAAAGATCTCTTCCGGCACCATCACTGCTTTGGACAATCATCAGTATTTTCTCGATGTACTGACAAAAGAAGCAGAACAGAAAGGATATGACAACAGGATTCGCACACTGAATGCCGATATGAATAAACTTCCTTTTGACAGGAAATCATTTGATCTGATCTGGTCAGAAGGTGCTGTTTTTATTATAGGAATAAAGGAAGGATTAAAAAAGTGGAGAAGCCTTCTTAAACAGGGTGGATTTCTTGTTCTGAGTGATCTGGTATGGTTAAGCAATAACAGACCTGACAATCTGACCCGTTATTTTGAGGAGGAATGTATGTATGTGCTTACCATTGAACAGGTTCTCCAGGAAGCATCCCAAAATGGATATACATGTGTTGATCATTTTACCCTGCCATTGGAAGGATGGACCAGGGAATATATTCAACCTCAGGAACATGTAATTGAGAAGCTCAGAAAAAAGTACACCGGCAATTCAGAAGCCAGGGAGACATTTGATTCTATTGAAAAAGAAAGAGACATCGTGATGAAGTACAACGAGTATTTCGGGTATGAGTTTTTTATCCTGAAAATAGAATAACACACTCTATGGAAATTTACCCGGGCAACACCCGGGTAATTTATTGCTTAATTATATAATAATGGCAGGATGATTAAGTGGAAAGGCAAAGAAGATTGTATAGTATACAGTAATAAAAAAAATCAAACCCATGAAATCAAGGATTTATTTTATGTTTTATAATAGGGTTATAAAAGCACTCTGTCAATTACGTTCATGCGAAATCAGGGTGCTTTTCTTTTCATCTGCAGAATATTCCGCCAGCAGATCATACTCTTCAGCAGCAGTAATTCGTACGGGGTAAAATGTACCGGGATCAAGTTTTGTATATGCTTTTACAAGTACTTCATTATCAACTTCCGGTGAATCTCCTTCTGTGCGACCAACATAATAATCTCCCTCCTTACGATCAATGATAACATTCAACGCTTTTCCGACCTTTGATCTGTTAAGGTCCAAAGAGATTTCCCGTTGCAGCTCCATAATTCTTTTCAGCCGCAATTGTTTTGTCTTCTCAGG
>DAOUOU010000094.1 GCA_030626465.1 Bacteroidales bacterium | reverse complement strand
GTCGGAGGTTATGCTTCGTGATTTACCAATCGAAGTCTACGCCACCTATGGGATGGCTGAGGCTTGCTCGCATGTTGCAATCAGAAGACTGAGCGGAACAGAATATGAACGATATTACAAGGCAATGCCTGATGTAAAATTTGATGTTGATGAAAGAAATTGTCTTGTTATTGAGGCAGGATACTTAAAAAATAAGGTAATCACAAACGACGTTGTAGATCTGGTAGATTCGCAAACCTTCAGATGGATAGGCAGGTACGATAACCTCATCAATTCAGGCGGAGTTAAAATAGTGCCGGAAGAGGTTGAAGCCGTAATATCTAAATCGACAGGCATGGATTGTGCGGTTATTGGCTTACCTGACAGGAAATTAGGGCAGAAAGTTGTTCTGGTAATGGAAAAAGGAGGAAGTGAGATAACCGAAGATGAAATTAAATCGACCCTCGGGAATGAACTGCCAAAACATCTGCAACCTAAGGAGATCATTTACATTAACGAGCTTCCCAGGAATCATGCTTTTAAAGTGGACAGACAAAGACTCCTGCAACAAATAAAGTAATCAATAGCAATATCAGAGCGATTCAATAAATGCCTTCAAACTGGTCTGAATTTCGTTTGCAATTTCTCTGAGTGACGGGTTGTTAACAGCCTGCATTGAAGCAATAGGGTCGATTACTGATACTTCTACCGTATTCTCACCCTTATCCTGAATGATAACATTACAGGGGAGCATTAAGCCTATATGTTCCTCTTCAGAAATGGCTTTATAAGCATGCTTTGGACTGCATGCGCCCAGGATCTTATAGCGTCTGAAATCGATACCAAGTTTTTCTTTAAATTTCTTATGCATGTCCAGTTCAGTGACAATACCAAATTCATAATTCTTCAATTTTTCCTCAACATATGACTGTGATTCTTCGTATGTCTTATGAATTGTTTTTGAAAAGTAGTAACTCATTTTAATATAGTTTTTGTGTTATCATTCCAAAATGCTTTCATTTGCCCTTCTTTTTCGTAAGAAAATCATTAATAGAATCACCAATTAAATATCCAATTGATCCTCCGAGAAGGGTACTTACATACCAGTTGGATGTAAGAGGACAGGAGCCTGATCTGCACCCAATAAATCTCCAGTAGAGAAATCCTCCCAATAATCCGGTGATTGAAAAAATTATGCTAAGCCAGTATTTTTTAAAGATCTTACTCATCAGTTGACTTTTAATACATCACCAATAGCTTTCTGAAATGTTTCTTTTGGTAATGCACCCATTGCCATTTGAGGCTGACCTTCGGCCGGAATGAAAAGCAAGCTTGGGATACTTTGTATTCCAAACATAGAAGACAATTCACGTTCCTGCTCGGTATTCACTTTAAAAATATCAAGTTTATCACCATATTCTTCTTTAAGCTCTTCCAGGATTGGAGCTACAATCTTACATGGTCCGCACCAATCAGCGTAAAAATCGATAATTGCAGGTCGTATTCCTTCAAACTTCCATTCTTTGTTTGATTCGAAATTAAATACTTTTTCTTTAAAAGTGTCTTTTGTTAAATGTTCGAGTGTCATTGTACTATTTTTTAATGTTATTCATTTTTACTTCAGGGATCAAAAAACATACCAAAATATCTAAATATATAGATAAATAAATATAAAATTCAAGTATCTTTTGATAATCAGCATCTTATCAGAAATAACAATGAATTCTTCTTAAGAAAGACAACACTCAAACTGACACATTGTTCTAAAATTCTGGTATGATCATAAATCTCTTTCGGTTGCAGGTGACACATTGGCTTCAATCTGCCAATTAAGGATAGCCATTCAATAACAGGTAAAAAAACTTATAGATAGTAAAGGAATCATTATTTTTAATGAAGCATTAAATTCAAATCTTCGAATGAAATCCAAAACCTTTGATCTAACTGGTGATTATATTGAATTAATTAAATTATTGAAAAAATTACTTATTGCACAAAGTGGGGCGCACGCTAAATTGATGGTTGAAAAAGGTGAGATTACAGTCAATAAAAAAGTTGAATATAGGAAAAGAGCAAAATTAAGACGGGGTGATCTTGTCGAGACTTTGAATTACAGAATATTAATAAAGTAAGAAGGGATTAGAAGGTTAAAGTAAAAATTGTCTCCTTATCTGGTTTTGAGTGTGCGGTTATTGTTCCATCATGAAGTCTCATAATTTGACGTGATAAAGAAAGGCCAATCCCCGATCCGTTTGTTTTAGTAGTAAAGAAAGGGATAAAGATTTTCTCAAGCACATCAGGTAATATTCCCGGTCCATTGTCAGTCACCTGAGTAGTAAAACGTCCCCTTTTATTGTAATAAGCGTTCAGATGAATTTTTCCATTTTCTTTACCCCTGAGAGCATGCATTGAGTTTCTTATCAGATTAATAAGTATCTGTTCAATCAATTGTTCATCGGCAGTGATTTCTAATTTTGGAGGCTCGATACTTAGTATTAGTTTTATTTTCTGCTTATGAAGTTCTTTCTCCATCAACATTTTGATATTGGAGAATAATTCTTCGATTTTGAAAATCGCAAAATTTGGTTTTGGAATACGTGTCAAATTTCTGTAGGTATCAACAAAATGTAATAAGCCAATACTTCTTTTATTAATTGTTTGCAGGGCTTTTTCTATTTCTGTCAGATTTTCATTTTCCACCAGAGTCTGACCCTTCCCGCTATAAGGGTATTTTTTCAGAATACTATCCAGTGTTGAAGAAAGGCTGGATATAGGAGCAATTGAGTTCATTATTTCATGAGTCAGCACCCTTATCAGTTTTTGCCATGCCTCAGTTTCCTGTTCCTCCAACACATGTTGGATATCTTTTATCGTTGTCAGGGTGATGACTTTGTCTTTCACTTTAATTGTGGTTGCATAAATGGCTAATTGAAGGAAATCGTCCTCGTCGTATACTTTAACCAGTTCACTTTGTCCGGGTTGTATTCTGAATAACACTTCAACAAGTTCATTACTTAATTTTTCCAGCCCCTGAATATTTGACAGGCCAGATACTTGGAAAAGTTTCTTTGCAGATTTATTTATCAATTCAATGGTTCCGTCGCTCTGATATGCAATTAAGCTGATATCTATATTTTGAAGAATGGTTTGTAAATAGTGGAAATGCTCCTCTTTTTCTGAACGTACTCTTTGAAAATCGTTTATTACTTCATTAAACGCAGTGTTTAATTCATCAAATGATGATCCGAGTCCCTCCATTTTAAAAGTTCTTGTGAATTCATTGAAACGTATAGATTCAAGAAAAGATGTAAGTTCACGATTTGTTTTATCAATATATCTGACCATAGAAGAAACCTGAAAAATAATTACTGCACCAACAATGATGGGAGTAAAAAAATAGTCTGTTGAGAAAGAGTAATAAAATAAGAAAATAGAAGCAGTCAGCAGAATTACTCTAATTATCAGATTAAACCTGAAATTCTTAAAGATCATATTTCTCCATTCTTCGGTACAGTGAAGTGCGTGTTAATCCAAGTTCTTTAGCAGCTTGTGTAATATTGCCCTGGTTTTGTTTCAGTACTTTGACAATTATTTTTCTTTCAACATCATCCAGGTTGTATGTATCCAATGCCACATCCTCTTGTTTTTTCTTCGATACTGAGAAAAAGAAATCATCCAGCTCCAGGCTGTGTGTCTCACACATAATTATTGCCCGTTCAAGAGCATGTTGCAACTCTCTGACATTGCCTGGCCAGTTATAATGATTCAATTTACTCAATGCTGATTGACTAATAGTTGAAATACTCTTTTTGTATTTTTTTGCATATATCTTCATGAAATGATTCGCCAGAAGTATTATATCACCTGTCCGGTCACGTAAAGGAGGTAAGTGAATTTCAACTGTGTTGATACGATATAACAAATCCTGTCTAAAATTTTCATCCTCTACCATTTGATAAATGTCATTGTTTGTTGCGCATATCACACGAACATCTATTGGTGTTTGCTTTGTTGCACCTACTTTAATTACTTCCCGGCGCTCAATGGCTGTAAGTAGTTTGGCTTGCGATGCTAAAGAAAGATTTCCGATTTCATCGAGAAAAAGAGTGCCTTTTGAGGCGACTTCAAACCTGCCGGGTTTATCATTCTTTGCATCGGTAAAAGCTCCTTTCACATAGCCAAACAATTCACTTTCAAAGAGAGTTTCAGTTATTGATCCCATATCAACACTTACAAATACTTCATCTTTCCTTTGAGAATTTCTATGCAATGCTCTTGCGACAAGTTCTTTTCCAGTACCATTCTTCCCAAGTATTAATACGTTTGCATCAGTCTTCGCTACTTTATTGATCGTATCAAATACTTCATCCATTTCCGGCGAGGAACCTACAAATTCATGGAAAGGTTTGTCAATGATATCAGAGAGTTCTTTCTGACGGGTACGAAGTTGCCCTGCTTCCAGCTTAGATTTTCGAAGTTTAATTGCTGATGATAACGTAGCAAGAAGCTTTTCATTTTGCCAGGGTTTCAAAACAAAATCCGTGGCACCCGCTTTAATAGCCTTCACAGCTTTCTCAGCATCACCATAGGCTGTAATAAATACTACTACTGCCAACGGGTCTATTTCCAGTATCCGGCTCAGCCAGTCGAAACCTTCCTGTCCACTGCTAGCATCTTTGGTGAAGTTCATATCCAGGAGAATGACATCATAATCCTCTGATTTAAGTAATCCGGGAATCTTTTCAGGTGTACTGACAGTAGTTATTTTTTCAACAGTAGATTTTAATAGCAACTTTAGAGCAAAAAGTATATCTTCATTGTCATCAATTGCTAAAATTCGACCTAATTGTTCTGCCATTTGATGATAGACTTAAAAAAGTTAGTATTATTAATAGCACACCTAACAAATGTAATTATTAATTTTTAATTGTTCGGAATCGTACTGTTTTTGTAGCATTTTCGTACAACCTCTAATTTAAATAAATGTTGTAAAACACACTATTTCAAGAAGATGATGTCTGTGGCACGAAAAATGATTATTCTGGACAGACTTTCAATGTTTTAATGATTAATATGTTACGCACTGAAGAACTTACAAAAGTATTTAGGTCAGATGAAGTTGAGACTATCGCCCTTAACAGAGTCAATTTAGCAGTTGAACAGGGCGAGTATGTTGCAGTAATGGGTCCTTCCGGATGCGGAAAGACAACTTTGTTGAATATACTTGGACTTCTTGACATACCTACAAATGGCAAATACTGGTTCGATGGACAGGAAGTATCCCAGTTAAGCGAAGTGAAAAGGACAAGGCTTCGAAGAGGTCAGATTGGATTTGTTTTTCAAAGCTTTAACCTGATTGACGAATTGACGATCTATCATAATGTTGAATTGCCATTACTTTACATGGGAGTATCAGCATCGGAAAGAAGAAAACGAGTTAGTAAAGTACTTGAACAAGTGAAAATTACGCATAGGAGAAAAAACTTTCCTCAACAGCTTTCAGGGGGACAGCAACAAAGAGTGGCCATTGCAAGAGCCGTGATATCAAATCCTAAAATAATATTTGCAGATGAGCCGACCGGAAATTTGGATTCAGTGAACGGGGAGGAAATCATGAATCTGCTTTCTCAGCTTAACTCCGATGGTACAACAATAGTAATGGTAACGCATTCACCTGCAGATGCTGACAAGGCTCACCGTATTATTCAGCTTTTTGATGGCCACATCGTTACAGAGAACATAAGAAAAGCCGTGAAAATAAGTTAACTATGAAGGAAGTTTGTTTACCATTTACAGACCTTAAAGACAACGAAATAGCAGAAGTTGAGATCAGAATATCTGAACGTAAAAGGGTATTGAAATACAGGATTGAGTCGTTTGCATTAGCTCCACCCGAGAAGAAAAAACCCGGTACGAATGAAAAAATAAATTTACTGCGTGAAATGATAAAAGCTTATGATCCTGACTGGGAGTTAATTCAGATACTGGATTCAAATGAGGGTTCAAATTACGTTCAGTTATTGTATCGATATAAAAAGTAGATCTTATCATTCATAAATAATATTAATACCATGAAAATTAACTATTTACTCCTTATTCTATTCCTAATTTTTCAACTAGCGGGTTATTCACAGACAATATGGACACTTGAAGATTGTATCAATTATGCCCATGCCAATAACCTGCAGATAAAGCGCACTGAATTACAGTCGGAGATAGCAGATAACAATTACTTTCAATCAAAATTAAACATTGCTCCCGATTTAAATGCAGGCGCTTCACGAACATATAATTTTGGCAGACAAATAGACCCATTTACTAACGATTTTATTCAAAGCAATACACTGAATGATAACTTTGGTGTTTCAGCCAATTTAAATCTTTTTAATGGGTTACAAACTTTTAATAACATTAAAAAGAATGAATACATTATGCTTGCAAGCATCCAAAATGTAGAAAAAGAAAAAATAGAAATTACTTTAAATATAGCATCAGCATATCTGAACATATTGTTTGCGGAAGAATTGTTACAGATTAACATGAATCAGATGAAAGTAACTGAACTACAAGTTGACAGGACAACCAAACTAGTTGATGCAGGAAGTTCAGCTAAGGGTGATCTAATGGAGATCCAGGCACAACTGGCAAGCGAGAAATTAAACGTCACTAATGCTCAGAACAATCTAAATCTTGCTTATTTGAATTTAACTCAATTGCTTGATCTGGATTCTGTTAGTGGTTTTGAGATTATCCTTCCTGATACGGTTGAACCGGATTTAACAAGTCCAATTGCAACTGCAGGTGAAGTATATAATGATGCGCTTACTTATCTGCCACACATAAAAGGAGCAGAATACGAATTGATGAGTTACGAAAGAGATCTCGCTATTCAAAAGGGTAGAAGAAGCCCTCAACTGTATGTCAACGGAACCTGGGGAACTGGGTTTTCTTCTTATTTTAAAGATACCTTAGGTATCTCATACTCTGATCAATTAGATGGTAATGCAAATTCCACTCTTTTACTTGGCATCAGCGTACCCATTTTTAACAACTGGTATGTGAACAATGCCATTAGCAACGCCAAAGTTCGTGTCTATGATGCTGAATATTCATTTGATCAGGTTAAACAACAGTTGTATAAAAATATTCAGCAATCACACAATGATGCTTTATCAGCAAGTGAAAAATATAACTCATCCATTGAAGCTGTGAACTCTTATCGCGAATCATTTCATTATACTGAACAAAAGTATAATGTTGGCATAGTAAATTCAGTTGAATATAACATAGCAAAGAATAATTATATTAAGGCTGAATCTGATTTGCTGCAGGCAAAGTACGAATATATTTTTGCAGTAAAGATCTTAGACTTTTACCGTGGAATTCCAATTACTCTATAAAAGGCAAATAAAAGAAAGATAAGAAGAACCTGTAATCTTTGGATTACAGGTTTTTTTCGTAGCAGGAGTAAGGTATTTTCTGAAAAGAAGAATGGAATTCGCCAGCGAAGTCATACTCCTTTGAAGTAAAGAAACTATTGTCTACCGGATAACTATCAAGTACATCTAATCTAATACCTGAGAATTTATTTTCTTTGGCATATTTTTCAGCAAAGGCCATTAGTTGCTCTGCTATATCTGTATTTTTCCAAATCGGGTTTACGGCAAATCGATTTATGTATAGTATCTTATCTGATTTCCCCTTCCAGTTAATTTCTTTGTACTCATCCGGAATTTCATCTGAAAGATTGATCATTCCTTTTGCAATCCCTAAATCAGTAAAAATATAAAGTGTGCCCTTTTCTACATCATTTTTCATTATCTCTGTACCCGGATATGCACTATTCCATTGTTTCAGACCGTTTGTGTTCATATCAGTAATACAATCCCTGAGAAGGAAAAGAACATCAGCAAGGTCGCCGAGTGAAGCTTGTTTTATTTCCATATGAAAAATAACTTATCGTGTTTGACGCTTAAATAAACCATAATAAATTTAATAAAGATATATTAAAATTATAAGGGTAATTAAATTATTTTCAAAAAGTACAATCGATACAATCATCATTCAAGATATACGTTTAATTAATAAATTGTTCATCAAAGTATTTACATTTGCAAAAATTTCTGAATGAAGTATATTTTCAAAACTATTGGTCTTACGATTATTACAGTGTTAATCATCCTGTCCTGTAAAGATGAAGAATTGATTAAAGACAAAAACACATACCTGTATTTTTCAACCGATACCGTTTACTTCGATACTATTCTTACTACTCTTGGCTCAGTTACTAAGCGGTTTAAAATATATAATACCTATCAACAACCAATAAAAATTTCTGAATTGTATCTGGGGGGTGGCACATCATCGTTCTACAGATTAAATGTTGATGGGGTAAAAGGCGATAATCACAATAACATAATCATACCGGGGAATGACAGTATTTATGTATTTGTTGAGGTGACAATCGATCCATTAAATGAAAACAATCCTTTAGTCGTAAAGGATTCTGTGGTATGTATTACAAATAGCAATTTTCAGGATGTAAAGCTAATAGCCTACGGACAGGATGTAAAACTTTTCAGAAATGAAATCATTGAAACACAAACGTGGACAAGTGAAAAACCTTATCTGATTGTAGAGAATGTTGCTATTGATTCTTCAGAGGTTCTGACCATTGATCCAGGCACAATTATATACTTAAACAACTACTCCAGTCTTTTGGTTTGGGGTCGTCTTGAAGCAAGGGGTACTCTTGAAGATCCCATCCTTTTTACAAGTGCACGATTTGATGGAGATTATGAAAATTCAGCCGGACAATGGGGTACTATTTTCATACATCCCGGAAGTACGGATAATCTCCTTGAATACGTTGTGATCAAAAATGCCAATGCAGGATTGCAGGTAGGTTTCCCCGATTTAAAGACAAAGTCATCAATCGAGCTTCGTAATTGTATGATTCTCAATTCGGCTTCTCTGGGCATCTATTCTTTTGGTGGCAATATTGATGCGTACAATACAATAATAGCTGACTGTGGAATGATTGCACTCGGATTATTCATGGGAGGCACTTACAATTTTTTTCATTGCACGGTTTCAAATATTTCGGCTTATTATCCGGGTTACTATCAGGGAGGGTATAAGAGTCGGGCCTACCCATCGCTTTATTTTTCTAATAAGTACAACTGGGTTGATCTCGATGATGATTTCAGAATTGTGGATGCAGTGCTGGAAAGAGACTTGAATCTGAATATCAGGAATTCAATAATCTATGGTACGCGAACGGAGGAGATCAAGTACGATAGTGTGACTTCTGCAGCATTTATCTACAAATTCGATCATTGTCTCCTTAAAAATCATGCAGATTCTCTTGACTATAGGGATGCCGGGCACTTTAGCGCAGTTATCTTAAACGAACATCCGAATTTTATTAACGATAGTATTGCAAGGGGTATGTATGATTTTCAGCTTGATACATTATCACCTGCTCAGGATTCAGGCAGTATGGAGATCATTCAGGGTATTCCTTTTCTGGAGCATGATTTCCTGGGGAATAGTCGAATTACTGATGGCTATCCTGATCTTGGTGCTTATGAACGTTATGACTAAAAAACATATTCAAACTGTTCTATTTCATCTGTTTGTCTTCCTTACTTGCTCTTGCCAGGGACAATTCTCGCATGAGAATATTACGGATGAGAGAGGAGATTGCGGGTTTTGGTTTATTATGTTGGGAATTTTTTTTACTGTAAGGATGACAGTTTATATGCTGATGAAGAGTTTTTGCCACAGAATGAACGAAACTGGACTTACTCGAGATATCACAGGAAAGCAATAAACATATTCAAAACAATTGCTGCTGTTGGCGGAAAACAGCCTCCTGAAATAATTTGTTTTGCAGAAATAGAGAACCACAATACATTAAAAGAACTATGTTGGAATACTCCTCTGGATAAATTCGGATATAAGATCGTACATTTTGAATCTCCGGATTATAGGGGTATTGATGTAGGTCTGATCTATCGTGAGGATATTATTTCAAAACTTGACTCACGGATATATCGTATCACTTTTCCCTTTGATACTGCGCGGACTACCCGAGATATTTTGTATTTCAAAGCTCTGTTGAATAATGATACGCTCCATCTTTTTGTAAATCATTGGCCTTCTCG
>DAOUOU010000111.1 GCA_030626465.1 Bacteroidales bacterium | reverse complement strand
GCGGAAGATGTGTATTCATGGATGATGATTAGCGGGTATGCAAAAAAGCGATATTATGGTTTTGGGGGCCTTTATACTACAAGTATTGGCAAAATTCTGGGGGAAATAGGAATAACTTCCCTTACTATGCAGCTTGATGCCGAGGGTATTGGCAGGGCAGATGAAGAGGGAACATACCACCTGGTTCCTTTTAAGGGTGAAACAAGCGGAAGACAGTATGATTATGAGTTGAAATTGCTGTATGCAAACCAGTTGTTTGATAATCCTTTTGGTTTTAAAATAGACTATTTCCGTAAAAACTCAAAGGAACCTGAAGGCTACCTGTATTTTCAACGTGAAGACACAGCATATCTTACACCACATCTGACCTGGGGCTGGGCAAATTTTAGCTGTGCCCACATATTTGGCTACTCGCATATGAACGCTGATGCGTTTTACCAGAACAGTTTTAGTGTGATTGACGGGAACAGGCTCGACCTGCAGGCCAGCTATGAATTCAATGGAAATTATAAAACAGGTATACGCTACCGTTCCATTAATAACAAGGGAGATGATTACTACTGGAGATATAATGAGGGATCGGAATTTGATGGGTATTATGAAATGGATCAGGATTATTTTTCAAAACATACCGAGAGATTTATCCGGGCTTACTCAAAAGTAAGATTTATCCGGGTCGGTGACCTGGATGCAGGAGTATTGTTTTTTTTACAATACGGTAAGAATGAAAGTTACAGTCTAAACAGACAATCGGAAAGTGATCCGAATTCCATTGAAGGAGAGAGGCAGTTTATTATAGAAACAAATCCTTTTTTCAATTTTAGATTCGATCGTGGTTATATTGATTTTGGTCTGCTCATTGAAGGAGCATACACCCGGATGAAAAACGTACGTACTTCATGGAATTCCTCGATCAGCGGAGAGGAAGAAGGGGTATTGTGGAGTACATCGCCATACGAAGGATGGAGCACATCATGGGAAAATTTTTCGAAAGGGCACAATATGTTCTTTGCTACAGGTTGTGAAACCTATTCCTCCATTACTATTTACAAACGTCTTTCTTTCCAGGCCGGCCTGACTTTCTTAAAAAAATATTCGGGCATCAGAAAAGTATACGGTACTTCATATGTTCCTGACGCAGGAGGAAAATATGAGTTTGATGAAACTTATCTCAGAAAAGACAGGAAGAACGAAACATGGATGACCGGCAATTTTGGTTTGACATACAGAGAAATGGTTAACTTCGGAATAAATCAAGTAAACTATGAAAATCCCGGCTTTTTTTATCCTGTTTTGTTTTCATACAATTGGATGTTTTACCCAAAGTGACAAACAGGGAATATATCTCAATAATACGGATCAGTTTACTATTGAATCAGCATTCGTCGAGAATGAGACATACACCATTCAGGTTTGTCTTCCTGCGGATTATAGTTCAGATAAGACCTATCCTGTTGTCTATCTTCTTGATGGAGACAAATCCATTGGAATGGCAAAGGATATTGCCGGATGGTTGATGTTCAGCAGCGAAATGCAGGATGTAATCATTGTTGGTATAAGTTATGATCAGGGTAACGATGTATGGTGGTCAAAACGATCAAGAGATTATATCCCTACAAAAGATACAATAAGTGATTTTGGTAAACAATGGCCTTTGGCCGGGGGTGCATCTCACTTTATTGATTTTATTCGAAAAGAACTATTCCCGGCAATAGAACAGCGTTATAGCGTGTTAGAGAATAACAGGGGAATTATAGGGTTTTCTTTTGGAGGTTTGCTGAGCTCTTATATTCTTTTGAATCATTCTGATCTGTTTGATAATTATATCATCATTTCACCGGGACTTGTATGGGACAATGCCTATATACTCCAAATCGAAAAAAAATATAGTGAAAATCATACCGATCTCGATAAAAGATTGTTCATAGCATTGTCATCAGAAGAATCAAAAGAATGGATTATCAGACCTACCATTTGTTTTATTGAAGCATTGAAAACAAGGGCATATCCCAATCTTGAACTGATTTATGAATATTACGAAGGAGAAACTCATTTTACAGGTTATCCCCGTGCATTAACTGACGGGTTGAAACAATTGTATGGCAAACAACAGTGAATTGTATTTTAGTCGGTTGCGGTCATTGCTCTTGATATGTTTTTCGGTAAAGAGGCAACAGCAGTATTTGGCTTAATTGCCGGATTTATTGCTGGATTAGCATGGGTGGCAACATCATTGGGATTTGTCAATACTTTAATTTCGTCCGGAATTGATCGTTTAACAATTCAATAATCCAATACATGGAATAATCAACCGCTATAAAAATAATAATTTATATATTTGGCGCTCAAATTAAGATCTTAGCACATTTCATGGAGAATAATATTAAGAGACTGTATGTAACGCCAGGTAGTGGAGAGAGTTTTAGCGACCAGTTAATCAATTGTTTTGAGAAAATTGAAACAATTCAAAATTCTTTTGATTCTGAGAATGCTATTCTTCAATTCTCCTTTTTTATTAAAGTAACAAATAACTCAGAGTTTTCCCTTTTACGGGAAGAAATACGCAATTATTTAAACACAAAATACGAACCGGTTCCTGCATACAGTGTTATTGCGCAACCTCCTGCCGATAATTTATTGATTTCTGCAGAGCTTGTGATTTTGGAGAATATGAGCTCAGATACCAGTATCGCATATAAGCTTTGTAAGGGTACCTCCTATACAGTTATAGTAACATCTCAGGTTAAAGAGGTATATGCAGGAGGGATATCGGCAAAAAATCCGGATCATAGTCTGAGTTTCCAGGTAGGCGAAGCTTATTTGCTTATGAATGAGATTCTGGAGGCAGAGGCTTTATCATTTGCTGATATTGTAAGACAATGGAACTATGTAGAGAACATTGTACAGAGTAATTATAATGGAAATCAACCTGTTCAGAATTATCAGTTGCTTAACGATACAAGATCGGACTATTACTCTAAAGTCGAATTTGTTAATGGTTATCCTGCTGCTACGGGAATAGGAATGAATTGCGGTGGAATTCTTTTAGAATTTTATGCAGTAAAAGCAAAGCAGGATATTGATATAATTCCAATGAAGAATCCTAAACAAGTCGACGCATACAAGTATTCGCAGAAAGTATTGGTTGGTAAATCAATCAATAAATTTCCACAGAAAACTACACCTAAATTTGAGAGAGCAAAATATACCTCCCTGAATGGCCATAAGACCATATACATTTCAGGCACTGCCTCTATTCATAATGAACAGACAATTGGCAAGGACGATGTGAAGAAGCAAACTCTTGTTACAATTGATAATATTATGGATCTGATTTCTGATAGCAATCTTGTTAAAGCTGGTATTTCAAACAGTAACAGGAAACTTGACTACTCTTTTGTTCGTATTTACATTAAGGATTTTTCTCATCTTGCCATCGTTAAGGAAATTTGCGATAATCACTTTAAAGATATTCCGGTTTCCTACCTTATTGCTGACATATGTCGTGATGATCTGCTTGTGGAAATTGAAGGTGTTGTAGAATTAGTATAGGTTTTACATCTTTGTGTTTCATATCTTTGAAAGCTTTATCATTTATGAATAGGCTCTCACAACAAGGAAGAGTGAATTTGAATGAGATTTTATTTATTTTTTGTTTGAGATTTTTTTTTCAATGTATCAATTAAGCTTGTAAAGGTTTCCAGATGAGTTTTGATATTATCAATATCAAAACTTTCTGTATATGTTAAAAGATTTATTGCGTAGTTTTTCAATATTTCCAACTTGAATTTTTTGGCAAGCCTCCTCAAATCTTCACCAAATGTTTCAATTTCCTTAATGCTTGAAGCCTCATATACTGTTTTCCATTGCTTCAAGTATTTGGATTCCAATTCCGATATAATTTTGGGTAAGTTTTTTTGAGTTTCTTTTGAAAATTTGCTTTTATCCGGTTTCTCCTCTTTTGAGGGTGATAATGAAATCTCATGAAATTTCAGATGTACTATTAATTCCTTATACAATTCTGCTTTTGTAATTGGTTTTATTAAATATCCGTCAAATAATGTATTCTTTTTTTGCGTCTTTGTTTTTAATGATGCTGTTAATGCTACAATTGGTACGTCTTTCAGACTATTTGTCTGTTTTAAAAATCTGGTAGCTTCATAGCCATCAACCGTTGGCATACGAATATCCATAAGAATCAGGTCAGGATGCTTTTGTTGTGCAACACCTATTGCTTCCTGTCCGTTTTTTGCTTCTATAGTTTTTAACCCTGAATTATATAAAAATCCCTTAACCAACTCTCTGTTTGATTCAATATCATCAACAACAAGTATTGTAGCCTCATCAAACTGTATGTTTTTGTACTTGAATTCTGAATGATCTCTTAAATCCTTTTTTGCCAGAAGTGCATTTTCAAGAGTGACAATGAAAGTACTTCCTTTACCGGGTATACTTTCAACTTCTATCCCCCCGTTCATCAATTCTACCAGTCGCTTTGTAATAGCCAGACCTAAACCTGTTCCCCCATACTTTCGAATATCCTGTTCATCCTGTTGCCTGAATGATTCAAAAATCTGACCCTGTGCTTCCTTAGGGATACCAATTCCGGTATCTTCAACCAGGATACGAAGCTTTTTTATATCTTCCGCCTTTGTATCAAAGCACTCTGCAACAACTCTTACGTGACCTCTCTCAGTGAATTTGATTGCATTTCCTACCAGGTTTAGAAGAATCTGCCGAAGGCGTATTTCATCCAGCATAAATGCTGATGGTATATTTTCAGGAACATCAAAAAGAAGGCTTAGTTTTTTCTGCTTGGCTTTTAAATGAAAGAGTTGTTCAATTTCGTCAAACAAATTTTTGATAGTCATTGCCTCCGGCTGAATATCCATTTTACCGGCTTCGATTTTTGACAAATCAAGGATATCATTAATCAGACTAAGAAGCGTTCTTCCGCTTGATTTGATAGACTCCAGGTAGTTAAGCTGAACAGGTTCTTCTATCAGGGAATGCAATAAGTCAGCAAAGCCAATTACAGCATTCATCGGTGTGCGGATCTCATGCGACATATTGGCAAGGAAGATACTTTTTGCTCTATTAGCATGTTCAGCTGCATTTTTTGCTATTTTCAGATCATTTTCCGCTTGCTTTCTCCTGATTATGCTCCATACATTTTCAGTAACAAAAGAGAGTTGTTTTAAATCAGACTGATTGTATTCTGTGACTTTATTTCCAACGCCAATTACTGCAACTATTTCATCATTTTCGATTATTGGAACCACCATTTCTCTGACCAGATGAAAATGTCCTTTTGGTAAGCCTTTTTTGTGAGGAAGTTTTTCATAGTTGTTATGGATAACAGGTTTGCGTTCTTTTATACAATCAACCCAAACCCCGGCTTTTTCAATCGGATAGTGTTCTTTTTTATCAGGAACATTGCAGTGTTTAAGAGTTTCCCTTGACCAGGCTTGCAGCGAAATGGTACCGGACTTTTCATTCACAAAATGAAAAAAGCCAATGCGGCTGTTTGTTAACCTTACAGCTTCTTCAAGGCCATAATCTATCATCTCCTGAAAGGAATAATTGGCCATGATTTTGTTTAGCTGCAATGATGATTTTAACGCCTCTTCAACCCACTTTCTCTCGGTAACATCCCTGAAGGTACCTTCAATACCATATGGTTTATTCTTTTTATCAATTAAAAAGTGAATATTGCAATCTGCAATCAGGATATCATTGTTGTACTTTTTAAATTTCAATTCATATGCGTTCAATTCACTTTTTTTGGTCAGTATTTTTTTAAGAAGGATGAAATCATCCGAATTGTAAAAAACCTTATCGCTGATATTCCCGTTTATCAGATCGCATTCATTTTCGTATTGCAGTAAATGACAGGTAGCAGGATTTACCGAAAGAATTTTTCCCTTCAGGTTAATAAGGAAATATCCATCCTGGATGGTATTGAATACACGTTTGAACTTTTCTTCGCTTCTCTTAAGCGCTTCATCCGATTTTTTGCGCTCTGCAATATTTCTTGCCAGGGCATACATGTAAACCTCTCCATTGCTCTTAAAACAACTTGCTCTTACTTCTACTGGTATTGTATTCCCATTCTTTTTATGATGATTCACTTCAAATGTAATAGTCTCGTTAAGAGGAAACTTCTCCCAAAACCACTTTTCATTTTCCCTGGTTTTAAAATCCTTATCAACATCATATACATGCATACCGAGTAACTCTTTTTTAGAGTAGCCTAGTTCCTTACATGCCTGAGGATTGACATCAATAAACTTTCCTTCCGAATTCATCAGGTAGATCGGGTCTGCCGCCTTTTCAAAAAGTTGTCGTAATTGAAGATCTCTTTCGTGAAGTTTTCTTTCAGCTTGCTTTAAGTTTGTGATATCGATCATCATGCCCGAAAGAATATTGTCTTTGAGTACAGTGTTAAACATAAAAGTCCTGGTATTCCCTTTTTTGGTCAGGAACTCTACTTCATAATTTCTTATAAATCCGTCTTTAGTCAAATTATCCAATAATTGATTCCTGCTTTTTGCGTCTTTATAAACGCTTATTGAAGTTTGACCCATCAGTTCTTGCTGAGATTCGTATTCCAGCATTTTTGAAAAAGCCGGATTAACAAATAATATTTCACCGTTGAGATTACTCTGAAAGATACCAGCTATTGAATTATCAACCAGGGTTCGATACTTTTCTTCGCTTTTCTGCAATTCAAGAAGTACTTTTTTCTGATTTGTGATGTCCTCACCTGAACTTATAATTCCGACAATATCTCCCTCCTTATTCTTTAATGAGGCATTGTGCCAGGCAATAAGTCTTATTTTTCCACTTTTTGTCAGTATATTATTCTCATAATATTTTTCAGCTTTTATCTGTTCGAAAGTAAATTTTTAAAAAATTTCATACGTTTTTTCTTTTTCTTCCTTAATATGAAGACCTATCCTGAACCAATTTTTGCCAATGAGTTCCTGTTCCTTCCAGCCAAGGATCTCACATCCTTTTCTGTTGATCTTAATAATATTTCCTTCAATATCCAGTACCAGAAGAATCACCTCGGCAGTATCCATTAAGATCTGATGCATGGTAAGATCTTTATTATTTTTCCGTAAGTATTTGTTTTCTTTTTGAAGTTTTACGGATATCCGGAGAAAGGTTACTGCCAGAATAACAAGCATTGAAATCAGGACATATAAGCCTAAGATATTCTTCGATAAAGTAGCAATGGTAAAAATGTTTGAAGGAAGGAAATTTTTTAAACCTGATGATTCTGATAAAGCAATACTCTCCAGATTATGTTCATTTATCAGAAGTTTCAAATTATATTCCATAGCATGAGATAATGTTTGATCCATGATGGCAATATCTGCCCTGCAAGAAATACTGAACGATAAGATGAGCAGAAAGAAAAAAATTCCTGCCAGATAAAAACATGGTTTGATATTCCCGTCACTATGGCTAGAGCTTTCCTGCCTCGGAGAGTAAAAGATCATAGACCTTATCGGTTATGAGTTTGGTCTACATTAAATTTACGAAATATTTGTGTGAACAAAAAGCTTTTATTTTCCTTTGGAAGATGATTTTTTTCACCTGTCGTTTGTGTTTTTTATCAACAGAACTGATGAACTCACCTCTAACAAATTAAACATGCAGGATGTTTTGATTAATCATTGAAAAGTAGTATTTACAGAAATTCCCGGTTACCTTATATTTAATCCTGTAATTGTATCAGACAAAACTAAGGTATTGAAATTTTGTCCGGTAAAGCTTCTCTTCGAAAATTTGTCCTGTCTCGTAATGATCTTCGTCATCTTCCTCATAGTGCCACTTAACCGTAAGATCTTTAATTAAACAGTTTTCTTCAAGTTTCATCAATAGAGTAAACAATTGCAGTGAGGCACTGGTGTTCATATACTCAATATTGATATCGAATACTACCCGGGTACTATTCAAATTAGAGACCCAATTGATAAGTACATCAAAAAGAGTATTTGCATTATCCGGGATCAATCTTCCTTCAATTCTAAGCTTCCCTTCTTTTGTAAATAGAATTGTGGGTGATGAATTGGTCCCTTCAATGTGTAAATTTCCCTGTGCATTCATTTCTTATCCTCCTAAATCTCTTTATTTTGTCTTATGTTACGTTAGTACGTTGAATAAACCGGAAGGATTCAAATTGTTGACAAACATTAAATTTTTGGTGACAGTTAATTTTATATAAAGAATAAAAGATAGGAAAATCTAAATTAAAAATACTTCAATAAATATATAATCATATTTAGTTGCTCTAACAACAAATCCGGGGTATATGGTTGAAAGCTATTTAAACTTATTGCCTCTGACAGGTAGATCTGATATATTGATCAATAAACTGAGGCTTTGCCGCGTCAAAATAAAATTCATCCAGGTAATCAAGCATCTCTTTTTTAGGTCTTTTTTCCATATACGGAAAAGTATTGATCAGATCGTATATATCGCGCTTCCGTTCAATCAGAACTTCTAAAGCTTCCTTGTAATCTTCCTCAACTCTGCATGGCCCTATAAAAAGCGTTGGGTTACTTTTTCAATACCAAGTGTTTCTCCCGGGATAGCATAATATGCATTTACCAGTCCGGAATAATCAAAATCGTAAGGTATAGGTATGGGATAGAGATATTTGATATCAAATAATTTTATCAGTTTAATATTATGCCGGCCTGCTATGGAGTAATCACCATTGCCTATCATATATTGAAACAGTGCCATGATATCTGTTATCAGAGTATCGGTTTGAGATCTTCCAATAATGAAAGCTTGATTTTAAACTGATCTTATAATCGCACTTCTGATAATGCCAACTTTAGCAGTAATCTCTTCCGG
>DAOUOU010000087.1 GCA_030626465.1 Bacteroidales bacterium | reverse complement strand
TTCATACACAGTACGTAATGTTAGTTTTCAATTCCCAAACGGGAATATGGGTCTGCAAAATATTTCATTTTCCGAAGGTCATGGCAGACTAATAGGTATAATGGGGTCAAGTGGCGCAGGAAAAACTACACTTCTTAATGTTCTTTCAGGAATTGATAATCCCTCTAAGGGAGAAGTTATAATAAACGGTTTAAACCTTCATGAAGAAAAAGACAAACTTGAGGGTGTTATTGGTCTTATTCCGCAAGCTGATCTTTTGATTGAGGAACTTACAGTTTTTGAAAATCTTTATTACAACGCAAAGCTTTGTTTTAGAAATAAATCGGAAGAAGAGATTACAAATCTAGTAAACACAACACTCACCAACCTTGGGCTTTATGATCGTAAAGAACTTAAGGTAGGTTCCCCCCTAAAAAAAATGATCAGTGGAGGACAGAGGAAACGATTGAATATTGCATTGGAATTAATTCGGGAACCTTCCATACTTTTCGTTGATGAACCTACTTCCGGCTTATCTTCCAGAGATTCTGAGAACGTAATGGATCTTCTTCGAGAAATGACCCTTAAGGGTAAATTAATATTTGTTGTCATACATCAACCTTCTTCTGATATCTATAAAATGTTTGACAAGATGGTTATACTCGATACAGGCGGGTATATGGTCTTTTATGGCAACCCTGTTGAAGGTGTTATGTATTTCAAGAAAATGGATGCTCAAATTAACAGCGAAGTAGGTGAATGCCAAACCTGTGGTAATGTTAATCCTGAGCTGTTATTTACGATAATTGAAGCACATGTTGTTGATGAATTCGGAAATTATACCGACACGCGAAAGGTATCCCCTGAAAAATGGGAAGGGAATTACAAAACAAATTTTTCAACTGAAGAAGTAAATACCATAACAGAAAAACCTCCAAAAACACTAAATATTCCAAACTGGTTTTCGCAGCTGAAAATATATGCAATCAGAGATTTTCTTTCAAAAATCAGCAACCGTCAATATGTACTATTAAATTTATTAGAGGCACCTATTCTTGGATTTATCCTTTCATATCTTATCCGATACATTGAAGATCCGAATTCTAAAATATATATTTTCAGAGTCAATGAGAACATGCATATTTTTATTTTCATGGCACTTATTGTTGCCTTATTCCTCGGATTGATGGTAAGCGCCGAAGAAATAGTAAAGGACAGGAAAATATTAAAACGTGAAAAATTTCTAAACTTAAGCCGATCAAGTTATTTATTATCCAAAATATTTATACTCTTTATCATCAGTGCTATTCAGGCATTTTTATTTGTAATAATTGCTAATTATATTCTGGAAATAAGGGGAATGAATTTTATTTATTGGTTTGCACTTTTTTCTACTGCAGCATTTGCAAATATTCTCGGACTGAATATCTCTGCTGCTTTTGATTCTGCTGTTACCATATACATTCTAATTCCGCTTATAATGATTCCGATGATGATTTTGAGCGGAGCCATGTTTAGCTTTGATAAGCTTAATCCGAAAATAGGTCGTGTTGATAAGGTGCCCTTTCTTGCAGAAATTATGGTAACAAAATGGGGATTCGAAGCACTCATGGTGCATCAATTTAAGGATAACATGTTTGCCAAAGAATTCTATGAACTCGAAAGACTGGAGAGTATGGCCGATTTTAAAAAGGTATATTATTTACCCGAGATGCGAAACAGATTAAGCAGGATTGATAAAGAAATAAGAAACATTAATCAGGTCGATGCCACTAAAAATGATCTTATACTTCTTATAAAAGAGATTAAAAAAGAGAACAAACGTGCTGAACTTATTAAAAATGAAAATCAGCTTAGAAATCCTCGGAATGGTGAAATGCTTATTAACCCTGTAACTTTTGAAAATATTGATGCCCTTGAACTGAAGAGTTTCAATCTTAGTTCCTCCCGTCGTATATACGAATACTTAAAACAACTTGATAGTTTTTATAGCAATGTATTTCAATTGGCAAACAGGCGCCGTCAGAATAAAATAAATTATCTCTTGGAAAATCAACCGGAGAGATATCAGGAAAGAAGGAACAGATATTTTAATGAAAATATTGCTGATATTCTGAAAAAAGTATATGAAAAAAATAAACTTTTGGAATACAAACATCAGTTAATACAACACATTGATCCTGTGTATGAGATACCTATTCCTGCAAGTAATATAAGTTTCAGAACGCATTTCTTTGCCCCCAAAAAGCATTTTGCAGGTAAGTATTTTGATACATATTGGTTCAATATGATAGTAATATGGATTCTTACTTCTATTCTCTATGTATTTTTATATTTTGATGTATTTAGGATACTGTTGAGTTTTGGGGAAAACTTAAAAAGAAAATAGATTTTTACTAAAATAGATTTTTAATATCTTTATACTAATTGTTACATTTGTTTAATCCGCAACAACAAACTTAGAGAGCTATGATAAAAAGAATATTTACGCTTCTTGTTGTCAGCCTTTTACTTTTTGCCTGTAAATCCAGAGTAGATCGAAAATCAGGAGATGAATTTGAAGTTCCCGACGAAATTGTTAATGAAGGCGTATTAGAAATATCTGAAGAAGTAATGCAGAATATTGTTCAGAATATTTCCTCTCCCGTTGAGATGGCTTCACTCGTTAAAAGTCTTAATGCCAGCTTTTCTGGTAAATATTTAGCTCCTACTGATAAGGTCGATGAGCTTACAACAAGTTATCAACAAGCATTTAACTTAGGCATTTATGCAGCAGATCTTGGTTACTTGAATATTTACAATAAAACCAATTCTGTAATTGACTACATCACCGCAATTAAAACCCTTGCTGATGGAGTTAGAGTTGGACAATTCTTCGACTTTACTACATTGAAAAGACTTGCTCAAAGCAATCAAAATCTGGATTCGCTTATGTACATATCCGTGCATAGTTTCAATCAGATGGACAAATACCTTCGGACCGACAACCGCAGTAACCTTAGTACTTTAATGGTTACCGGCGTTTGGATTGAAGGATTGTACTTAGCAACACAGGTAGCAAAATCAGATCCACATCCAGAGCTTGCTGAACGAATCGGCGAGCAAAAAATCATCATGGATCAGTTGATGCTCATTCTGTATAATTTTAAATCTGATAAATATTTCAGCAAACTAATTGATGATCTGAATGTGATTCAGAATGAATTTAGCGATGTGACCATCACCATTCAAAAGGGCGAACCAGAAGCTATTGAAGAAGATGGAATGCTGGTCATTATTCAAAAAGACATAAGCATAGTTAATATTTCAGACGATAAACTGAACAGCATCATTGAAAAAACAGAACAAATCCGTAATAAGCTAATCAGTATTTAACATGAAAAATATCCTGAAATTAATTTTCTTTTCCATTATATTCTTCAATAGTGAAGTTATCGCACAAGATAATGTTGAGATGGTTGCCCAATGTGCTGCCAGCGCAGGTAATGTTACTTATCTGAAAGATTTCATCATTAAACTTGACGCAGGTATTCCAGGCGGTAAGCCTCCATCAGCAAAGTTCTCAATGGTTCTTAGTAAAAACACACAATATCGTTTTTCAATTTGTACAGCTCCTGATTCTGAAGGGGAAGCCATTCTCCAGCTTTTTGATATGAATGTTTTACAGGGAAGTACCTATATAAGTGCTACTGGAAAAGAATTTCCTTTCTTCGATTTTAAATGTCAAAAAACCGGAGTCTATCATGTATTTATATCTTTTAAAGAAGGAAAGCCCGGAGAATCTGTTGGAGTTTTATCTTTTGTTAAAAAGCTATAATTTATCGATATTAGTTTTTCTTGCTATTTAAGCTGTCTGAAACCGGACAGCTTTTTTTATCAGGGATTTTCAGGAGTAAGAGTGTTTTATTATTATAATGATTTACGAACAAGGAATAGCGATATACGATTTCAGAAGTTATTAATAATCAGTAATTTAATTTATGTTTTAAATTCTTCGAAAATCAAAAATCTTGATAACTAATAATTTATGTTTTAGCGAATATCCCTTATCATCTGTATTGTTTTATCCAAATACGTTTAATGCAATCGGGATTACTAAAAGAATGATGAAAAGAAAATTATTGATGAAATTATTTTTACAATCGTTAAAATAAGTTGATAACAGTATGGAAACAGGGATTGAAAAAAGTATGAATATTTCTATCCCGACTGAAGGGATTAGAATATAGATAAGAAGGATATTAATAAAAAGATAAAACAGTATTTGATAAAATTTTCTTAGCTGAACTTTTGCGGTAGCATACTTTCTCATAGCATTAAAATTTGCTATGATCATTGCAAAAATATAAAAACCGAGCGACACCATCAAAGGCCATGAGAAATTAACAACCTTCTCAAGCGCAATCCATTGAAAAAGTAAATTCTTCATTTCAATAATGGACCGATCATAAAAGAAATATCCGGTCAGAATATAAAGAAATGGAAGAGCAAGACCGATAAGTATATAAATGAATTCTCTCCAATTAAACTGCCGAAGTGTAAATTGAGCTATCCACAAAAAAGGCAGGAGGAAAATTATGTTGAAATAAAAAAGACTGCCAATAGCCAATAGTAAGCCTGTATCGAGAAACCTGATAGATAACTTCTTATCTGAAATAATTTCAAAAATCCTGTGCATTATAAAGAGTACAAATAATAAAGCAATCAAAATTTCGGAGAATAACTCCTGGTAAAACGCGAAAGATGAAATGGAAATAAGAAAAACAGCAGGAAATTGTGTTCGATTTTGCAGTATAAGAAATTTTATACTTGTTCTGGTTAAATAAAATCCTGCAAACAACAAACCCAAAGCTGTGAAAAGTGATAATATCAGACCTGATGGATCCAGTTCAAAAAGTATGTTTTTGTAATTTGCCAGAAAAGGCAATAAAAAGGGTATCGGTAAATTTGGTTGATTTGATTGGGCAGTATGAACACTAAAGACCGAAAAAAAAGAATAGAAAAAGATAAAGATGATAAATGCCTGTTGGTTTCTACGGAAAAATTTTATCATAAGAAAATAAAAAAGAAAGCTATTAAAAAAGGCATTTTAAATCAAATAAGTTGCATGCTTTTTTCAATAGCTTCCAGATAAAATTCAAATTATAATAGAGCATCCAGCTTATTTACAAGAGTGCTTTTAGGACAAGCACCAACTTGTTTGTCCTTAACTTCACCTTCTTTAAAAAACAAGATGGTAGGAATGTTTCTTATTCCATACCTGCTGGCAACTCCCGGATTACTATCTACATCGAGCTTTCCAACAATCACTTTTTCATTGTAGTCCTCTCCAATTTCAGTAACTATTGGGCCTACCATACGACATGGGCCACACCATTCTGCCCAAAAATCGACGATCACGGGTTTATCTGCCCTTAATACTATTTCTTCAAAATTCGAATCTGTTAATTCTAAAGCCATCTCAATAATATATTTATTTGTTAATATTCATCAATGCTGTACCAAACAAATTTAATAAAAAACCGAAGCTGCCCAACAACTAATAATCAACTTACCTTGTATTCGATCTCGGATCTGTTGTTCAAGTATTCTACAAGTTCATTTGTTACAGATACCGAGGTATTTCTCGAATACATTTCTAAAGTTAGTCCTTCACTTTCATCGCAGATATAAAACTTGATGGTTGCTTTACCTTTGTGTCGATTTGTTTGTTCACGGATTTCCTTGACGATATCTTCATCCAGATCTTTTAACGATATTTTTATTGCCAGATTATTAACGATTTCCTCCCGGGCATTGTTCAATATGATTATTGATTTTACTTTAAATTCCCAAGATTCGCTATCTCTGCGCCATTGGTTTGGTTGCATCATCCCCCGAATTAGTAAAGAATACCCTTCATACATGTATTTTCGGTAATCCTCATAATCTCTCCCAAAAAGCATGAATTTGTAAGAATCAGTATAATCCTCAATGAGGAATGATCCAAAAGGCCTGCCAGTTTTTGTTGTCAGGTGCCTGACTTCTGTGACTAAACCAGCTACCGCAAGTTCCTTAGTTTTAATGCTATCAATATCAGTGAGTTCGGATAAAGTACAATTAGTGAAGTTTTCAATTTCAAGGGTATAATCATCCAAGGGATGGGATGAGAGAAAAACGCCAATAAGTTCTTTTTCTTTATTCAACCTCTCTAAGGGTGCCCATGCTTCTCCTTCAGCAACGGATGGCTTTTTCTGTGCGTTCTGATAACTGGAATCCTGGTCAAATAGAGTATTAGTCTGTTGTGTTTTCACAAGGTTACCATAACGTATCAATTGATCGATCCATGTCATGCTATCCTTATCTGTTATAAAATATTGGTAACGGTCAATTTCATCAAAACTGTCAAGACCTCCAGCCATTGCCAATGCTTCTAAGCTTCTCTTATTGACAGTGTTAAGATTAATCCGTTCAACAAAATTAAAAATATCTTTGAATGTGCCTTTCTTTTCCCTTTCTTCTATAATATGTTGCACTGCCGATTCGCCTAATCCTTTAATCGCAGCTAAACCAAACCGAATATTGCCATCCTTGTTTACAGTGAATCTGGCATGACTTTCATTTATATCGGGCACCAAAACATGCAAACCCATGCGTTTACATTCTTCCATGAAAAACGTTATCTTCTTAATATCACTTAAATTACGACTTAATACAGCAGCCATAAATTCGGCTGGGTAATGTGCCTTAAGGTACGCAGTTTGATAAGAAACCAATGCATAACAAGTAGAATGTGATTTGTTGAATGCATACTGGGCAAATGCCTCCCAATCACTCCATATTTTATTAATTGTGTTTTCTTTATAACCGTTATTCCTGCAACCCTCAATAAATTTCTCTTTTAAATCGTCCATCATAGACTTGATCTTCTTACCCATCGCTTTTCGCAAGGAATCTGCCATACCCTTTGTGAATCCGGCAAGTTTTTGCGAGAGAAGCATTACCTGCTCCTGATACACTGTAATACCATAGGTATCCTTGAGATATTCTTCCATTTCAGGCAAATCATACTCAATTTTTTCCCGACCCTGCTTTCGTGCAATGAATTTTGGAATATAATCCATAGGTCCTGGACGATAAAGCGCATTCATAGCGATCAGATCTTCCAATCTATTTGGTTTCAGGGCACGAAGATGTTTTTTCATGCCTGGCGACTCAAACTGGAATAATCCTGTTGTTTCCCCCTTACTATAAAGTTCGAAGGTTTCGGCATCATCAAGTGGAATTTTATTTATGTTTACTTCCACTCCCTTCGATTGTCGGAGGTTATCAATGGTATCCTTAATAATCGAAAGAGTCTTTAAGCCTAAAAAATCCATTTTAAGCATTCCGACTGATTCGATATGCTTTCCGTCAA
The DNA here is from genome assembly GCA_030626465.1 of Bacteroidales bacterium. GTDB lineage: Bacteria > Bacteroidota > Bacteroidia > Bacteroidales > UBA10428 > UBA10428. The sequence continues at coordinate 3,136 of DAOUOU010000087.1, read as the reverse complement.
ATTGAGTAACATAAAGGTCCGTGTCTTTATTTATGCAAACTGGAATATGTTCTTCAAGATCTTCCCGTCCTATAATGATTCCGCAGGCATGCACTCCGGTTTGCCTTACCGAACCTTCGAGGACTTCAGCATATTTCAAAGTTTGAGATATTAAGGTATTCGGACTTTCTTTCTCCTGACTAAGTTCAGGTACTTCTTCATAAGCCTTTTTAAAAGATGTCCCCGGTCTTTCCGGCACCAACTTAGCCAGCCTGTCTGCTTCCGAAAGTGGAAGCTTTTGAACCCTTGCTACATCTCTAATTGCCATTTTTGGTGCCATGGTCCCAAAAGTGATAATATGAGCAACCCGTTTCGCTCCATATTTATCTACTACATATTTCAATACTTTTTCCCGTCCATCTTCATCGAAATCAATATCCATATCAGGCATCGAAATTCTATCGGGATTCAGAAAACGTTCAAAAAGCAAATCATGTTCAATTGGATCAATATCTGTAATTTGCAAACAATAAGCTACTGCAGATCCGGCTGCGGAACCACGGCCGGGACCTACCGATACCTCCATCTCACGAGCTGCACGAATAAAATCCCAAACAATAAGAAAATACCCCGGAAAACCCATCGACTTAATAGTATTCAACTCAAAATCAATTCTTTCTTTTATAATTGAATCAAATCGATCGCCATAACGAAGTTTGGCACCTTCATATACCAGGTATTGCAGGTAATCCACTTCCAGCTTTACTCTCAGAACTTTCTCCAAGTTGCCTAATCTTTTATAAGCTGTCTCTGAAAATTCTTTGACAAGGGCTTCTTTTGTGTATTTTTCCCGGTAACTTTCTATCGTGCCGAATTCCTCCGGGATGGGAAACTCAGGCATGATAGCTGGAGAATCAAGTTTAAAATCTTCAATTTTTTCAACTATCCGGTGAGTATTTTCCAAAGCTTCCGGCAGATCGAGAAATAACTCACGCATTTCCTCCTGTGTTTTCATCCACTCCTGTTGGGTATATCTCAGCCGGTTCGGATTGTCAATATCTGTTGCCGTACTGATGCATAGCAATCTATCATGTGCTTCAGCATCTTCTTCGTTAATAAAGTGAACATCATTTGTTGCTATCAGAGGTGTATCTGTCTCTTTACTAAGTTGAACGAGTTGTGTATTGACGAATACCTGGTCTTTATATACCTCCTCATCAATTTGAGCATCACCAGATCTATGTCTTTGTAACTCCAGGTAAAAATCTTCTCCAAATATCTCCTTGTATTCGTATATTTTCTTTCGGGCTTCTTCAATTCCCTCGTTAAGTATTATCGTTGCAATTACTCCATGCAAACAAGCCGAGCAAGCAATTAGTCCTTTGTTGAATTTCCTTAACAACTCCATATCAATCCTCGGCTTGTAATAGAATCCCTCAGTCCAGCCATAAGAAACCAGTTTGACAAGATTGTGATAACCTTCAACATTCTTTGCCAATAGTATCAAATGCTTTCCTCCTCCATCCGATTTATCCGATTTATCAAAACGGGTGCGCCGGGCAACATATACTTCACAACCAAGTATTGGCTTTATTCCTCTCTTTCTGGAAATATTATGAAATTCTTTTACACCAAACATAATGCCATGATCGGTAATGGCAAGGGCTATCATACCATCGGCTTTCGCTTTGGTGATAAGTCCCGAAATATCAGCGGCCCCATCCAGTATGGAGTATTGTGTATGTACATGCAAATGAGTAAAAGGAGTATTAATATCGACTTTTTGTGCTTCTATTCCGAAAGTATTTTCAGGTGAAATATCACCTGCCTGTTTAGAATCCTTATTAGATTCTATGACAAGATCAATAGGCCGTATGATATCCGGATTAATTTTTCTGAACTCTTCAGTAAACGCAGGCGATAAGCCAAATTTAGAAGGATCAATGATTCCAAGCCTTAGCAACTCTAAAAAGCACCGCGCTGTTGCTACTACGTCAGCAGAAGCATTATGAGCTTCCTGAAAATCTTCACCGAACAGTCTCGTATGCAATTCAGAAAGAGTGGGCCATTTGTATTTACCTCTCCTGCCTCCGGGCAATGCACAATAATCAGTGCTTTCTTCCTTGGTATCAATTCTGGCAAGCTCCAAAAAGCCAGTGGATAGGTCTTTTCGATGAAATTCAGCACCCACTATACTGATATCGAATTCTATGTTATGCCCTGCAAGAAATTTAGTTTTTAATAGTGATCTGTTAAATTCTTTAAGCACCCATTGCAATTCATGACCTTCATTTTGTGCTTTTTCGGTAGATATACCATGGATTTTTTCAGCACTATAAGGTATGGTATATCCTTCTGGTTTTACAATAAAGTTTTTTACCTCAAGTAACCCTCCTGCTTCATCATGCAACTGCCACGCAATTTGTACCATTCTGGGCCAGTTGTCAGAATCGCTAAGTGGTGCATTGTAATTCTTTGGCAAACCTGTGGTTTCGGTATCGAAAATCAGGAACATAAAAACTGGAATTAAAAAGCATTCAAGTAATACCCGAAAAGGTAAAGTTACAATACCAAAAAGTAAAAACTAATAGGTGTTGATATTTATGGAAAACTTGTGTGAAAAGAATTCAATCATCCCTGAGAGTTAAGTTATTTCTCCATAACACGCTTTCTCAAGAATAAAGAAAGGGGTGCACTATGTGTTCCCCTCTGAAAACATTAGGTTTGGTATTTACAGAAAGTTGCTTGTTAATTCCTCCTGATGATTTTTGTTCACCGGAATTTTCCGAGATATCTATCAATACATTTTGATTTAGAGGCTGTAACTCTTTCATAACTTTTTCTATTAGTTGGTATTGTTTAAAAGAATTTCGTCAATCTGTTTTCTGAACATTTCTTTTGTTTGTTCCGGAGTTTGAGCGATACCGGCTGACATAACCGGTGAGTCATCCTTTGGGATAAAAAGAAAGGCTGGTATACTTTGGATTCCAAAAACAGCAGCCAGTTCCTGTTCTTTTTGTATATCAATTTTATATATTTTTATTTTTCCGGCATACTCCTGAGCCAGGTCTTCCAGTATTGGTGAAGTTATTCGACAAGGCTTGCACCAGTCAGCATAAAAATCAACTAAACCAGGTAGTTCTCCTTTGTATACCCA
>DAOUOU010000188.1 GCA_030626465.1 Bacteroidales bacterium | reverse complement strand
ACCCAAACCCATGCCATCATGTGGGATGTACTGGAATCGAACCAGTGACCTCATGCCTGTCAAGCATGCGCTCTGAACCAACTGAGCTAACGTCCCGGGAAGTATAGAATCAGATTGAAATCTTACAATCTATTTACAAGATCAAACAATATTAAGTGCAGTAAATATACAAATTATGGATTTAGGCTTTCTTAATTAATCTGCAAGAAAAAGAAATGGAAGAGATGATTTATTTCAGTGCATTATATAAACATAAGCAGGCTTACAGCCATTACAAACATTCCGGCCACCAGACCGTAGATCGATAAGTGATGTTCGCCAAACTCTTCTGCAGCCGGCAACAATTCATCCAGTGAAATAAATACCATTATACCGGCAACACCTGCGAAAATTATTCCCATCAGGGTATTATCGTCTCCAATGAAAGGCAATAGGATCAGATACCCGACTAAGGCACCAACCGGTTCAGCAAGTCCTGATAAGAAGGAAAGCCAGAAGGCTTTCTTGCGGCTTTTGGTTGCATAATAAACAGGAACAGATACGGCAATTCCTTCAGGAATATTATGTATCGCAATTGCTACTGCTATTGCAATTCCCAGGCTTGGATCGGATAAGGCGGCAGTAAAGGTTGCTAATCCTTCCGGGAAGTTATGTATGGCAATGGCCAGGGCTGTAAAAAGCCCCATTCTTGCAAGTTTCCTGTTTTTCAGGTTGCCTGTATCAATTTCTTCCACTTTATGCATTTCATGCGGATTATCAACATTTGGTACTAATTTGTCAATAATTGCAATCAATACTATTCCTCCAAAGAAAGAAATCACAGTAATCCAGGTGCCATTACGCGTACCAAATGCGTTTTCTGCTACCAGAATTTCTTTTCCTTTGAAAAGAATTTCAACAAAGGAGACATATATCATTACACCTGCAGAAAATCCTAAAGCAAGAGATAAGAACTTGGTATTGGTATGTTTCGTAAAAATTGCAAGAGCACTTCCGATTCCCGTTGAAAGACCAGCAAACATTGTTAAACCAAAAGCAAAAAGAAGTGAGTTAATGTCCATTTGGCGTTATCATGAATTTATTAAGGATAAGCTATATTCATAAGAACTTGTTCAGAAATAGTAGATTAATAATGCATATTGCTTATTTTAATAAGTTTTGCCTCTTCTAAAATTTTTATACGCCGGCCAAATATTTCAATCAGTTGATCCTGCTTGAACTCAGACAAAAGACGAATAACAGATTCGGTGGCAGTTCCGACAATATTAGCCAGCTCTTCCCTTGTAAGTGAAATTTGTAAGAAATTGTCTCTATCCAGATCGAAGGTCCACTTCAATTGAATAAGGACTTCAGCCAAACGCTCCCTTACAGTTTTTTGAGCAATATCGGTAATATAATCGTTTGCATCTCCAAGTTCCAGGCAGGCAATTTGTAACAAATCCATGGCAAAGTTGCCATTGGTCATAACATATTTTCTAACCAGTTCTCCCGGCACATATACGATTTCTGCCTCTTCAATTGTCTTGGTTGTTGTACAAGCCAGTTCACCGGTGATTGTGGATCGAAAGCCCATAACATCTCCGGGTTTGGCGAACCGGATGATCTGATCTTTGCCATCGAAACCCGTTTTAAATATTTTTATTATTCCTTTACAGACAATAAAAAAACCATTGATTCGGGTTCCTTCTTCATAAATCATTGCACCTCTCTTATAGCTATCGGTTCCTCCTTCAATGGGAAGAATATCTAATTCTTTTTCTGTAAGATGTTTAAATACAGTGCTTTTACTAATAAAATCGCGTAAATTCTGGCCATTATACTGAACTTTTTCCATGAGTAATACTTATTTGAAAGAAAGAATATTAAGTTCGCTATGTTTAAAGATATTAATTTTACATTTTTAGCTAATCATTTTACTAATTTTTTGTGAAGATATTTTACTCTAATTTTCACAAACAAGATTGAAATTCAACTGTTATAAAGCTATTACCGTATAGATTTTGGTTCTGAACAACAAAAATAAAATATTTGGCATGAAAAACTCAACAATAGTCGAATGGAAAGAAGGTATGGCCTTTGAAGCTGAGGTAGATGGATTCAAAATTATTGTTGATGCAAAAGAAGAGCATGGAGGTACAGGTCAGGGGCCACGTCCAAAGCCTTTAATGATGGTTGCTTTGGCCGGATGCACAGGAATGGATGTAATTTCAATTCTAAAAAAAATGAGGGTTGAAGTAGATAATTTTTCAATAAAGATTGATGGAGACATTACTGATGAACATCCAAAGCAATTTACAAAAATGCATATCATTTATGAATTCAAGGGAAATGATCTGGCTATGAAGAAACTTGAAAAAGCAGTAAACTTATCCCAGGAACGCTATTGTGGAGTAAGTGCATCCTATGGTAAAGCTATGGAATTGACTCATGAAATAAAGATTATCTGATACATTGCTCCTTGTCCGAAAATATTTAGAAGGGCTTGTTTCCTTGTTTTATCCTGATTTTTGTCTGGCCTGTAATACATCATTATTGGGAAATGAAACTATTCTTTGTACTTTTTGCAGGCACACTCTTCCTGTAACGGGTTTTCATAATTCTCCGGGAAATCCCGTTGAAAAATTGTTTTGGGGAAGAATCCCGGTTGTTGGTGCCACATCATTGCTATTCTTTGAAAAAGGCAGTAAGTACCAGTCACTGATACATCAACTTAAGTATTACGGAAAAAAGGAAGCAGGGAAGTTTTTAGGCAGGTTGCTTGGAGCTTCATTACAAGATACAAGCTTTAATGATGCGGAGGTTATTGTAACTGTTCCTCTTCATAAAGCTAAGTTGCGGCGAAGAGGATTTAATCAGAGTGATGTTATTGCACAGGGGATCTCTGAGATAACCGGGAAGCCGGTTTTGTCGAATGTGTTACGAAGAAAAACAAACACAAAATCTCAAACAAGGCAAAAAAGATACGATAGATGGAAAAATGTAGAAGGCATCTTTGAATGTTCAAAACCCGATCTGATTAAGGGTAAACATGTGCTCCTTGTTGATGATGTTGTTACAACCGGGGCCACTCTTGAAGCAGCAGGAGGGCGAATACTTGAAGCAGATGGAGTTCGCTTATCCATAGCCACAGCGGCTTTTGTGAACTAATCTAATGGCCAGTTGATGTCTATTTCCCAGTTGGAGCGAATATTAATTTCCTTTGAATAATATAGTACCCGTTCAGGCTGAATTTTTTTAAGATAGTTGCCTGTATCCCATTTCCCATTGTTATTTGAGTCCACAATGATTTTCAATATGTATTTCTTTGGATGCAGATACTCATAACGGATTCTTTGGTCATCTTTGATAAAGTGCTGTTTTACAATTCTTTCATTTTCATCGAGAAGTTGCAATATGATAGGATCATTAATATTACTCAGATTTATGCTAAGTATTCCGTAAAAATCAGCCGCCCGTGTTTTGAATTGAAAAATTGTAGTGTCATTTGCAGAACCATAAATATCAGTTAGCGCGCTATCTAAAATAATTACTTTATAGGTTGTTAGTTCTTCTGGCTCGTAACTGATACTATAGCGATAAAAGGAATTCGTATCTCTGATTATTTCTATCTTTCGCGGGTACTCAAGAGTGTCTTCCAGGAAGAACAATTGAAATCTGTCGGTTCTGAAGTTAAAACAAGGTGTTTTGGTAATGATGTCAATATTTTTGTTAAGATCGAAAGAGCCGGCATTTTTTATATTATTCGATAAAGCCAGCCTTTTAACTTCTATCACTTCCTCTTCTTTTGGTTCATCTTCTTTGTCTTTATTTCTCCGGCCACGTTTTTTTTCATCCTTTACCGCCTTTGAGACTAAAAACAGTGTGTCGTTGAAAGGAATGAGGAATCCCAGTGAATCATAGACCGGATAAGTAACATTAAACTGAAGACTGTCGAGCTCGATTAAGCTTGTATCAGTAAGCCAAAAGATCAGCGTATCATTGTTCCTGGCTGCATCAAGAATGTACCAGGATTTCGAATATTGGAAATTGAGAGGCATAATATGAAATGTGTCTGCAAGAGGCTCGTTAAAATGAAAGAACAACTGTTCTTTTTGCGGACGTAAAAAATCCACCAGATATTGATTTTTTATTTTTTCGGTGAAAAACAACAGTTCGGTGTTAAAGGAATATTTTCTTTGCTTACTGATCAAAGAATCATGAACCGAGCTATCGCTCAAAACACTGTCATTTTGAGCCAATAATTTCACCAGCATTGTATCTTCTATAATAATATCATCTTTAAATCGCTCAGGAGTTAATTCAACGATAGAATCATAAAAGGCAATTTGTTCTTCGGGTATGTCAAATATCATATTTGCGTTGACATCCTTCAGGCCAAACAATCGATATAGCCCTGTTTCAAGATTATGTAATGAGAAGTAGCCTTCCTTATTAGCCCGGCTGATGTATGTTGGATTTTCCAGAAGCGGAGCGGAATCGTTCAGGTTTTTATATAACATAAAGTACATTCGTTCTTCATCCGGGCTGTGATTGAATGCGTTTAGCACTCGACCTTCCACCTTCATTGAATCGATGTGGTCTTTCAATGAGAAGATGAATTCGTAATTTTTAAGCACGTTACTTTCGTTGTTATCAACGATAGAATTGCCAAAATTGATGGTATAAGTGGTTGTATCAAAAACAGCATCTTTCGAAAACTGAACAACAATACTCTTGCCCTTCAATTGTGCTACAACTCTCTCTTCGAGAGGCGGAGAAACGATGAGCTCCTGATAAACATTCTGGAGCTGAATATACTCATCGAAGGTAATTTCAATATTTTTTTGCACAGAAAAATTGACAGAATTTTCAGGCGGATTTGTTTTTACTATCTTGGGGGGGTCTTCATCTACAGGCCCTCCATAAGGTGTTCCAATTTTTGCACATGCTGTTATCAGCACAAGCAGTGATAGGGTCAAAACATAAATGATTACTCGTTGCAAGATCCGGCTTTTTTGGGATACAAACATACAAACTAAACCTGAAAATACGGATATTATTATGAGGCTTGTTAGAACAATGAAAAAAGTCCGGCACTAAATTCCGCCGGACTTAGATAATGCCTAATGATTTCTTATGGATTTAATATACGAACGTTAAACCTGCATTAATATTCAGGAATGACAGGGCATCTCCTTTTTTTGTCTTAACAGCATAATT